>DATGXQ010000540.1:0-17149 GCA_035298905.1 Nostocaceae cyanobacterium
AGGGGAGACGTGGAGAGAGGAGAAAAGAATAAAATTTACCTAAATCACTAATACTTAATGACTAAGCGCTTAATCGGTTTAACTGGTGGTATTGCAACAGGTAAAAGTACAGTAGCTAATTATCTTGCTGCTGCTTACAACTTACCAATATTAGATGCAGATATCTATGCTAGGGATGCAGTAGCTAAAGGTTCAGCAATTTTAGAGGCGATCGCCCGACGCTACGGTACAGAAATTTTACAACCAGATGGTAGCCTAAATCGCGCTAAGTTAGGAGAAATCATTTTCCCTCACCCAGAAGAGAAAAACTGGCTAGAAAGTTTGATACATCCCTATGTGCGCGATCGCTTTCACCAAGTACTTACTACATCCTCAGCACCAACATTAGTTTTAGTTATCCCTTTATTATTTGAAGCCAAATTAGAAAATTTAGTCACAGAGATTTGGGTAGTATATTGTTCACCACAACAGCAACAACAAAGATTAATGCAGCGAAATAACTTAACCTATGAACAAGCACTAACCAGAATAAACAGCCAATTACCTTTAGTTGAAAAAGTCGATCGCGCTGATGTGGTTTTAGATAATTCTTCCACTTTAGAATCACTGACTCAACAGATAAATATAGCATTCAATTCCCACAAAATCAACTAAAATTGATATTTGTTTAAAAGTAAAATTTACCTGAGAAGTCCTGATGCACAATTATTTTACACATCACCATAAATAATTTATATCGATTTCTACTAACCATCAGCGTCCGTCTGCGTTTATCTGCGTTTATCTGCGTTAAAGATTCATCCCCCTGTTTTATTGGGTAATTATGTTTGATCAATTACTTGTTTACTCAAAAATGACTAAAAACAAGTTAATTAGCAATTCAAAATCCAAAATACAGATCATGCGAATTTTGAATTTTGAATTTTGCTAATTGATTAAATTTCACCCCCAACAACTACATCTTTAATCCTGAGACTAGGGCCACCACAACCTACAGGTAAACCATTTTGTCCACCTTTACCACAACCGCCAGATTCATCCCAATAAAAATCATCGCCAATGGCTTCAATATCAGCTAAAGTTTGAAAAACATTTCCTGATAAAGTGACATCGCGTACAGGTTCGGCTATTTCACCATTTCTAATCATCCATGCTTCCCCAGCGCTAAAGGTAAACATTTCTCCGTTGGTCATTCCTCCTAACCAGTTACGGGCATAAACACCTTCTTTAATCCCAGTAAATAAGTCTGCTACTGGTGTTTTACCCCGTTCAATCCAAGTATTTGTCATGCGGACAATGGGGCTATAATGATAGTTTAAACAACGAGCATTACCAGTGGGAGTTTCATCTAATTTTCCTGCTGTTTCGCGGGAATGTAAGCGCCCTACCAATACGCCATCTTTAATTAATTGTGTGGTGGTGGCTGGTGTACCTTCATCATCATAAAAGTAACTACCACGATGACCTTCTGGGGCTGCACCATCAAAAATTTGTAATTCTTCAGAACCGAAACGGCGGCCAAGGGTCATGACTTCCAGCAAATCGGGGTTTTCATAAGCCATATCTGCTTCGGAGAGATGCCCAAAAGCCTCATGTACAAATAATCCGCTCAGAATGGGATCAATAACAACTGTGTAAGTATTTCCTTTAACGGATGGGAGGGATAAAGCCGCAACAGCCCTCTGTGCAGCACTTTCCACTTGTTGATCTAAGTTTATTAAGTCTTCGTAGGCTTTGCGTGAACCGGTGGTTTCTCTGCCGGTTTGTACGGTGTCACCATTTCTAGCGGTCGCAGCAAACCGCATTTCCATATCTACCCAGGATTGCTGAATTAGAGTACCTTCTGAGGTAGCAATGATGACTTTTTGGCTGCTGTCACCATAGCGGACAGAGGTAGTAGTGATGCGGTGGTCAACACTTTTGAGGAGGTCACTATAGCGATCGCACAATTCTTTTTTCTGTTGTAAGGAAATTTGGCGCGGGTCTGTACCTATTAATGGTAAGTTACAAACAGCTTGTATAGCTTCAATGGGAGCGAGTAAAGTTTCCTCATCACCTACCAAACGAGCTGCGGCGATCGCTTCCTCAATCCGTTCTTTAATTGTCGCCAGTTGGTTAAAACTACTCAACCCCCAGCCACCCTTATAACAAGCGCGGATATGTCCACCAATAGATATACCCTCGCTGAGAGTTTCCACCTTATCCCCACGTAATAAGATATCAGTCCCTTCCGCCTCCTCCAAGCGAATCATCAGATAATCCACACGGGAAGAGTAACGGCTGATTAAGTCAGTGAGTAAATTTTGTGCGTCAGCAAGTACAGTTGGCATTTTTCCGTCATAACCATGACTAACTGCTTTTATTGTGCAACTATTCTGCCCAGATTTACCAGCACATAATCCAAGAAATAACTTATAATCTCAATATAATCTTAGCCTTAAGGTTTTCATTAAAACTGATCAGCTAATGTAAAAATGAAATATTGAATTTACCACTACAAGCAAATACAAATAGTAATCTAATAAACTGACCCTATGAAAACCTCAGAATCAGTAAAACCCGAATTAATTGAATTAAATAAATTCAATCAAATTTCTGAACTTTACACAATCGAGAAAAACCAAGAAGTATATGATTTTATTAATCAACATACCGGACTCATTGACCTTGCGCTAGAAGCGCATCCACAAATCAGAAAATACTTTCCAGAAGAAAAGCTTACTTTGGAAGTAGTGACTGATTATGAATATCCTGATTGGAAAACACTCGTAATTTCTATTTGGTCTAATCATTATTCTGATGAAGTATCACAAAAGCTACACGATTTTGAGCAAAACTGGTGGCTAGATGCTTCTGGAGGGGTAGGTGTAAATCTTTGTATTACTTTGGAATTTGAATGAAATTCGACTGGTCAAACTACCTAAAACTTGCAAAAACTTTATTAGCTGAAGTAGATGCTTCTCTAAACGAGGTAAATGATTCTACTTCTACTCCAATAGATCCGGGAATAAATGAAGCTAAATTACGTTGTTTGATCAGTCGAGCTTACTATTCAGTATTTTGCTTGGCTAGAAACTATTTAATAGAGATTGATCACGATATAGAAGTAGAGAACTCAAAGAAGTATAACACAAATGTGCATGAGGATGTAATCACAAAATTTCGATACAGTCAAGATACAGATTACCACAAAATTAGTAATAACTTATATAGTATGCGAAAATATAGAAATGAGGCTGATTATAATGACTGTATACCATATCATCTTCTAAATACAGCTAGAAATACAATTGATTTAGCTAACCGCACTATTATATTATTAGAAAAATTAAAAAATAAGAAATTATCACAAAAGTAATTTTTAATTGCATTGTATTGTATTGTTATTATGATATTGGTTAATTTAGTAGTAAACATCATGAATTTTTATTGAATGGGATTAACTACCACTCAATAAAACTATTTAAGTCTTTAACCTAATAAATTGTTACATCTATTCAAAAACGTGCTGTTCTGCTATTTTCCAGTAACGAGAAAACCGCTTTAAATCTATATAACCATCATAATCTAAAAACGGTTCTACTTCCAAAACTTCCAACTCCAAAGAACGCTCGATTTTCTGACAAATTTCTTCAAAGCGCGGACTAGGACTATCAACAGTCACAACTAAATTAGCATTATGTTCTTTAGCAAAAGCCAAAATTTCCTGCGCTACATTTCCCCGGCGAATTTCCACAGGTAACTCTAGCAAACATTCATAAATAAAAGTTAAACGTTTTAACCCAAGTTGCCATTCCTCAATTAAAGCATCATCCCATACCCAAATTGCTGGCGATTTTGGATATTCTGATAAGGCAGGATTTTGAGGACTCAAACAATCACCATGTACCCAAACAATAGCTTTACTCATCTCTTATTTTTTGAATTTTGAATTTTGAATTTTGAATTACTTCCTTGTTGCCATTCCTCAATTAAAGCATCATCCCATACCCAAATTGCTGGCGATTTTGGATATTCTAATAAGGCAGGATTTTGAGGACTCAAACAATCACCATGTACCCAAACAATAGCTTTACTCATCTCTCGTTTTTAATTTTTAATTTTTAATTATTTCCTTCTTTTCCCCTTTTGCCAAGTTTGACTATTTGGCTGTTTCGTAAACTCCCCTTTAGGAAAAAGTCGCGCTTCTAATTCTTCATAACTACCCTCAAAATCACAACTTCCATAAAGAGGACATTCACGACAATATACACCTTTAGTATATTTCTCTAGATTTTCACGATTGAAAAAATAAGGTTTATGACTAAAGGTACTAGCTACCCATTGCCAAGACATATTATTACTAGCAGGATCACCATCGAGTAAATGTTGTAAAAACCATTTAGCGCCGGCTTGCCATTGAATGCGTCGCCAGTGAATAATATAAGCCGCTAACCACATTCGCACATGATTATGTAAATAGCCAGTTTCTCGTAATTCCTGACTAAATTTATCAATACAAACTCTACCTGTTGTCCCCTCTTGAATATCTTGGGGTAAATCTTTGGCATACTCTTTAAGAGTGTAACCAGTTTTATATTCTTCTTGGTCTTGCCAAATTCCTTTTCCTAGTTTGACATACAATCTTTGCCAATAATCCCGCCAAGCTAATTCATTAATTAATTTTGTGGCATCATTAGCATTTTGGATATGATCAAGAACATAATCCCGCACTTCTCGCAAACTTAAGACACCATAACGAATATAAGGTGAAAGTTTGGTGACTGCACCTGTTAAAAAGTTGCGTGTTTTAGCGTAATTAGCTGGATCTACTTTTTTTAAAACTTGTTCGGCGGCTTTGCGTCCCCCCACTGTACTGCTAACTTGTTCATCTCTGGCGGCGGCTTGTGGGAACTGTTCGCGCAGATAGTTGACTAATTCTTCACGACTGGCAAAATCACGTAACATAATTTCATTAATTACGACTTAAATCTAGTGGCAATATTGATGAGCAAAGGTTTTAATAGTGACGACCTCAATTTTTAGTGTACAGTTTTGCAACCTCTCTTGTTTGTTAAAACGGATTTGGCACTGTTTCATCGTTTTCGAGTTTTATGCTTTCAATCGACATTCTATCACTAGCTAGGATACCACACATAATAACTTTTGTTCATGCTTAATGCAGGATTTTACAGCAGATTTTAGGTAAATGAGTTACAAATGTTAGGAACAAAGCTTTATGCTAAGAAACTTTCAACTCTGTTCCCTGTTAAGAGTTCCCTGTTCCCTGCTGTATTTTTAAATTACCAAGTTTTACCAATAGGTGCTAATTATGAACGAGTATGGATCTTTGACAGAAAGACAAGGTTATTATCGCTATAACCCGAATGATTTAGATAAAAAAGGCGCAGCTAGGTTATTTCCTTATACTGGTGAAGATGGAGCGTTACGTTATATTATCACTAAGTTATATCAGAATTTATTAGTAACAGGAAAATTATCTCTACCTTTGATTTTGTTACTATCACAAGTAGAAAAGAAAATAAATGATTTAGAAGTCAATTGGCAGACTTTATCAACTTTGTTAGCAGACTGCGAAATTTTTCAATCAGCCTGGTTTAATTTTGATTTACCACCAAATGAGCAGTTTAATAGTAGTTATATCAAGGAAAGAAAAAAATTAGGTTTGCGACTTTGGGCAGCAAATAAAGCAGTAGAATGTGTAAATAAAAATTTAGCTGAAGTGAAGCGGAAACAAGAACAAAGGCAGCGATTTTTTCAATCAATTGAACAAAGTGCTAAACCTGATAAATATAATGTACCACAGCGTCCTTTATCTAAGTTAATTCATGAGCGAGATAAAGGTTTAACGGATAGTGAATTTGTCCGTCAGCGTTTAGCTGGTGCAAACCCAATGGTAATACGTAAAGTGCAAGCAATAGATCAGGGTTTGTTGCAAACTTTAGCAGTAAAACCTTATCAATTAGCTGATGGCAATACAATTGAGTTAATAAAAGCCGCCGGAGAAAACCGTTTATTTATTGCTAATTATCCAATTTTAAGAGATTTAAAAGTTACTGATTTACAAATTGGTAGATATGTTGGTAGTCCTACGGCTTTATTTTATCGGAGTGAGAAAGGATTAGAACCGCTATTAATTGAATTGGAAAAAGGGAGAGTGATCACTCCAGTAATTGCAGATGATACAATTGATGATTGGCAAAAAGCAAAACTGTATTTTCAGATAGCTGACGCTACCCATCATGAGCTAATTTCCCATTTATGTTATACTCATTTGGCGATGGAAGCATTAGCGATCGCTACTCCTCGACAATTACCCAGCAATCACCCAGTTTATCAATTACTCTCACCCCATTTTCAGTTTTTACTAGCTATTAATCATCAAGCTAACAAAGTATTATTATCAGCAGGTGCAGCAACCGAGAACTTATTAGCACCTACTCTGGAAGCTTCCACAAGATTAGTCAATAAAGCCTATCGAGAGAAACCCTTTTGGTATTACTCTTTGTTAAATGATATTGAAGTGCGGGGAGTTGATGCCAGGATTTTACCAGACTTTCCCTATCGTGATGATGCCCTGTTATTGTGGGAGGCGATCGCTAAATACACAAATCGTTATTTACAACGCTACTATCCCGATGATAAAGCAGTAATTCAAGATATTTATTTACAAAATTGGGCGGATGAATTAGGCGCACCATTAAACACTCGTCCCAAATCAGACTTTCCCACAGCACCGAATTTTGTCCCCAAAGATTGGATTATAGAATCAGGAATTGAACCCCAAGAATTACCCCCACATCCGCGTATACCAGGCTTTACAAAAATCGGTAGTTTACAACAACTTATAGACATCGCTACAATTGTAATTTTCACCTGTACCGCCCAACACGCAGCAATCAATTATAGTCAATTTGATTATATTTCCTATGTTCCTAACGCCCCATTATCAGCCTATAGAAAACCAAACACACCCGCTAAACTAGCAGAAATTTTCCCACCCATAGATAAAGAATTACATCAAATGCAATTAACCTTTGCCCTGAGTGGGATTTATTGGGGTAATTTAGGCAGTTCTGATCTAATTCAATTTCCAGATCAAACAGACAAACAAATTCTCAGATTATTTCAAAATGACTTAATAGAAATTGAACGCCAAATTAAGAAACGAAATCAACAGCGTATCAAAGATAGTGGTGTAGAATATCCCTATCTTTTACCCTCGCGTATTCCCAATAGTATTAATATTTGAGTGATGTAAATCAAAATCGCTACAACTGAAATAGGGCTATTTCATGATTAGATAGCCCTCTCATAATTTATTCTGAGACTCATAGTAAAATTTAGCTAAAGTTGTAGAATATTAATTACAAATTAATTCTATTCACTCAGAACTTATTTTTGTCTTGAATGCAGCAAGAATATTTTTAGTTAAATATTCATCTCTCTGTTTTCTTGGGTAATTAATTTTGACGAGGTACTTATTATTCTTTTTAACTATCAATCAAACTCAATTTGACCCCATATTAGCAAGTTTGATTTAATTGTTGATTATCTTGTTAAGTGTACTTAATTTTTGTACAATTGTAAAAATGTAATTTTTGCAAATCTTACTATGACCAATATCCCTCAAGTTGAACAAGTAGCACCTGATTTTTCTACTCCTAACCAAAACGGTGATTTAGTTACTCTGTCCGATTTTAGCGGTAAATGGTTAGTTCTTTATTTCTATCCTAAAGACGATACCCCAGGATGTACAACAGAAGCAAAAGATTTTAGTGAATTATCTGCTGAATTTGCTCAATTAGGTGCAAAAATTGTCGGTGTCAGTCCAGATTCAGGTAAAGCACATTGTAAGTTTATCGACAAACATAATTTATCAATCACCCTATTAAGCGACCCCGAACATCAATTAATTGAAGCTTATGGCGCTTGGAGATTAAAAAAATTTATGGGAAAAGAATATATGGGTGTCGCACGTTCAACTTTTCTCATTTCTCCTCACCAAACTATTGCTTATGCTTGGCCAAATGTGAAAGCAAAAGGTCACGCAGAACAAGTTTTAAATAAATTGCGTGAATTAGCTTCTAAGCTGAATTAAAAACATCAACCTTTTTTACATATTAGTCAGGTATTAATTATGGTTCAAGATATTCCAGTTCAAAATATCACTCTCGCTTATTTAAAGAAAAACTTTTCTTTAGAAAAATGCCAAGATGAACAATTTTTTCAAGAATGGCAGACAGATTTACCCAGTATTTCTGAAGTAGAACAGCAATATTTAGATAGAGTCAAAAATAACTATCTTAGCTTATTAGAAACTTTTACCATTTTAGAAGATGCTGTCAAAATGGTAGTCTTGTCACCTTTACTAGATTTAGCTGGTTTCTATTTACCTCCTTTTCATATTGCGACAGAAGAACCTATAGCTATTAGTGAAGAAGCAGTTATCGAAGAGCAAGACACAAAAGAAATTATCAAAGGTAAAATTGATGTGTTAGTTCTTCAGCACCAACTTTGGTTATTGGTGATTGAATCCAAAAAATATAACTTTTCTCTTTCTAGAGCCATTCCCCAAGCTATCGCTTATATGTTAGCGAATCCTCAGCTTGAACGTCCTGCATATTCATTGGTAATCAATGGAGAAGATTGTCAGTTTATTAAGTTAGTTCAGGAGGAGCAGCCAAAATATGCTTTATCTGATAGATTTACTTTATATAGGAAAGAAAATGAGCTATATAAAGTTTTGGCTATTTTAAAGAAATTAGGTCAAATTTTGAGTTAATTATGTTTTTCCGTTCGGCTGAAATCGATTATCAGCCAATAACTAATTCAAGATGAGAAAATTGAGCGATGGATGGTAGCATAGGGTGGGAATTTTACTGCGGATAGCTACAATATTTCCATCGCCACACAATCTATATTTTCAATGTTATTATATAAAACAAAGCCTAATTTTTATTTGACTAAGTATGGTTCAAGTTATTCAAGCACAGAATGTAAGTCTTGCAGATTTAGAAGCAAGATTTGGTTTACAACTGATGGAAGATGATAGCTTTCTCTCAGAATGGTTTACAAATCTACCAGAATGCACAGATTTAGAAAAGCAATATTTAGAGAAAGTTAAAGCAAAATTCTTGAGATTGATTAAAAAGCAGCCGATATTAGAAAATGCTGTAAAAATGATTATTTTGTCTCCTCTGCTAGATTTAGCAGGGTTTTATGATGACCCCTTTGAACTGAGAACTGAGGAATCAATAGAAATAACTTTAGAGGATGAAGGAGAAATTATTAGAGGAAGAATTGATGTTTTAATTATACAGGAACGGTTGTGGCTATTAATTATTGAATCGAAAAAGTTGAGTTTTTCCCTTTGGGAAGCAATACCACAAGCACTTGCTTATATGTTAGCTAATCCTGATTCACAAAACCCTGTATTCGGCTTGGTGACAAATGGGGAAGATTTTCGATTCATCAAATTAATCCAGCAACAGCAGTTTTTATATTCTTTCTCTGATAAATTTACTTTGTCTAAACGGGAAAATGAACTATATAAAGTTCTGAATATTTTAAAGAAATTAGGTCAAATTTTGAGTTAATTATGTCTATTCGTCCCATTTACCTTGATTGTCATTCAACTACACCTGTAGATGAAAGAGTTTTAGCAGCAATGCTGCCATATTTTACAGAAAAATTTGGTAATGCATCGAGTATTAATCATGTTTATGGCTGGGAATCAGAAGCGGCTGTGAAAAATACACGAGAGATTTTAGCAGCAGCTATTAATGCTACACCAGAGGAAATTGTATTTACCAGTGGTGCGACGGAAGCTAATAATTTAGCTATTAAAGGTGTAGCAGAAGCTTATTTTTCCAAAGGTCAGCATATTGTCACTGTAGCAACAGAACATAATGCGGTACTTGACCCTTGTAAATATCTCAAAAATTTGGGATTTGAACTGACTATTCTCCCTGTGCAAAAAGATGGATTAATTGATTTAACCGAGTTAGAAAAAGTCCTCAGACCTGATACAATATTAGTATCAGTAATGGCGGCAAATAACGAAATTGGTGTGCTACAACCTTTAGCGGAGATTGGGGAAATATGCCGCGATCGCCAAATTTTGTTCCACACTGATGCGGCCCAAGCAATTGGTAAAATTCCCCTCGATGTCCAAGCAATGAAAATTGATTTAATGTCCATTACTGCTCATAAAATCTACGGGCCCAAGGGCATCGGTGCATTATATGTGCGTAGACGTGATCCTAGAGTCAAACTTGCTTCCCAATTACATGGGGGTGGACATGAAAGGGGAATGCGTTCAGGAACATTATATACACCACAAATTGTTGGCTTAGGTAAAGCAGTGGAAATTGCTTTAGTAGAACAAGAAACTGAAAATCAAAGACTAACAGAACTGCGTCAAAAATTGTGGAATACAATTTCTACCTTGCAAGGAATTCACCTCAATGGACATCCTACCAAACGTCTATCAGGAAACCTAAACATTAGTGTAGAAGGGGTAGATGGTGCAGCATTATTATTAGGATTACAACCAATTGTAGCCATATCTTCAGGTTCTGCTTGTACCTCGGCCAGTACCAAACCTTCCCATGTATTAACAGCTTTAGGACATTCAGAAAAATTAGCTTTTGCATCCCTGCGGTTTGGAATTGGACGGTTTAATACTGCTGAAGAAATAGATATAGTTGCACAACATCTGATTTCAACTGTTCAGAGTTTACAATCTCTAGTGCTAAAATAAGCTGTTATTTGCTTAGGATTGTATTTGCTAGGGTGTGGAGAGTAAGCAAGAAACACTAACTTACCCCAAACCCTTATGCAAGATTTATACATCAATTTACTAAAAATCATCTGAAAGTTAGATTTTTTCCGGTTCAGAAAATTCTGATTTTCAGTTATAGTGATAAAAATTAACCTTACAAAAATAGTTTTAAGCTGTTGCGTCTACAAGCTGCGTTATTCTTGTTCTAGGTCAAGCAGTCAAGCTTCTCCTGAACTTCCTATTACCTAAGTGCGCTGTATTAAAAGCGTAATAACTTACTACTAAGTGGAGGAATTTTCTCGGCCAAATTTCATCATAGGTAAAATGTTTAAAATAAAGCACAGGTTAAGTCCAGCCTAAAGATGATGCAAACTCTGATCAACATCTGAGCAAATTTTCCCCAGATTACGGAATTGGTATATTCATGAAAACAGTAATGGCCATAGCAATTCTCATCATTTATTTGTCAAAGCTATCTGTTAAGAGTTCCCAGTCCTCCTTGCTATAATGAAAACTAATAACTACCAAATCACTACAGAAAATTATCAACCCCATGAATTATATCTGACTGCACTTGCAGAAGTGCAACGGAAATTATTAAATTTTGATGGGACAAAAAGATGCTATCAAGAAATAGTAGAAACTTTAGGTTTGGCATCTCAAGCTAGTCGTGTTTATGTATTTAATAATCATCAAGCAGAGGATGGTAGTCTACTATTAAGTTTAGGGGCTGAATGGTGTGCTGAGGGTACTCACGGATATCTAGATAATTCAGGAGTACAAAACCTTGTCCATAAACATTTTTTTCTGCGGTGGGCTGTATCCTTAGCTAGAGGGGAAATTATTTCTGGTGTAGTTACAGATTTTTCTCCTAATGAAAGGCTAATTTTAGAAAAACAGGGAATTTTTGCGATTTTAATTTTACCCATTATTGCTAAAGATCAATTTTTAGGTTTAATTGGCTTTGATAATTGTGTGGAAGCCAGAGTATGGGGACAGTCAGAAATATCTTTCCTACAAGCCGCAGCCGGAGCAATTTCTTTAGCGGCTGATCGAAAACGAGCCGAAGACGCACTACAAAAACAACTCAACCGGAGTAATTTAATTAGAGAAATTAGTTATAAAATTCGTTCTCAATTAGATACACAAACAATTTTAGAAACAGCGACTAAACAAATCGGTCAAGTCATGGGAGTAAGTAGGGTACTAATTCATAATTATCTAGTTGCACCTGTGCCGAAAATGCCGATGATAGAAGAATTTTTAGCTCCTGGTTATGCTTCACTGGATGGTGTAGATATTCCAGTTCAAGGGAATTTGTATATACAAAAAGTATTATCTCAAGATAAAGCAGTAGTTAGTAATGATGTGGAGAATGAGCCACTATTAGCACATTTTCAGGATGAATGCCAAAAACTGCAAATCAAATCTATGATAGCAGTGCGTATTTCCTATACAGGTGAACCTAATGGCATAATTTGGTTACATCAATGTGCTAAAAAACATACTTGGACAGCAGGAGAAACTGAACTGTTAGAATCAATTGCTGCTCAATTAGGTATTGCTTTAGCCCAAGCTCAATTATTAGAACAAGAACAACAAGCTAAGATTGAATTAGATAGACAAAATTTACAATTACAGAACGAAATTAAAATTCGGACTTTAGTAGAGGATGCCCTAAAAGCTAGTGAAAGCAAATATCGCCATTTAGTAGAAACATCCCAGGATATGATTTGGTCGGTTGATATCCAAGGAACAATCGGCTTTGTCAACCAAGCAGTCAAGCATATTTATGGCTATGAACCCCAAGAAATGATTGGCCATAAATTACTAGATTTTATTTATTTACCAGACAAGATTCATCAACCAACTTTATTAGAGCGAGTTTTAACAGGAGAAGCAATTTATCAGTATGAAACTACTTGTTTAGCTAAAGATGGTTCAATTCTATATTTAATGATTAATGCGATCGCTGTCCATAATCCCAACGGAGTAATTATCGGTGCTACTGGTACAGCAAGCAATATTACCGAGCGTCAACTAGCGGAACAAGCCAGAGAAGCCAGTGCGATTAAACTACGCAACCATAACTTAATTCTTACCCAATTAGCTAAAAATCCTGCCCTTTATCAAGGTGATTTATCTGCTGCTTTTCAAGAAATTACGGAAGCAGCAGCCCAAAATTTAGAAATAGATAGAGCCAGTGTGTGGTTATATGGAGAAAATCAATCTTGCTTACAATGTTTAGATTTATTTGAATTAACTACTCATCAACATAGTAACGGAGATATTATCTGGGAGACAGATTTTTCTAATTATTTCCAAGCTTTATTACAAGAGCAACAAATTATTGTTAATGATGTCTACAATAATGATATAACTCGACAATTAATAGAGCTTTATTTAATTCCTAAGAAAATTGCTTCTATGATAGATACACCAATTAGATTAGGAGGCGAAACTGTTGGTGTATTATGTTTAGAAGTAGTCGGAAAAATTAGACATTGGACATTAGAAGACCAAAATTTTGCCCGTTCTTTGAGTAATTTAGTATCCTTAGTATTAGAAGCCAAAGAACGTCAAAGAGCAGAAGCAGCAAGACAAGCTTCAGAAGCTAAATTAGCATCCGCTTTTCGCTCATCTCCTGATCCGATTAGTTTAAGTATTTTTCCAGAAGGATGCTTTATAGATGTTAATGATAGCTTCTGTCGATTTTTTAATTATGAGCGGGAGCAAGTTATTGGCAAAAATGCTCTAGAATTGAATATGTGGATCAAACCGAGAACCTATATACAAATTATCCAAATACTGAAACGAAAAACAGCAATTCGGAACTATGAAATAGATGTCCAAACATCTATCAAAGAAGTCAAAACAATGCTGTATAGTGCCGAAATAATTGATGTTGATGGACAAAAATACCTTTTAAGTACAGCTAAAGATATTACGGAAAGGAAGAGATTAGAAAGAGAATTGGCTATGCGAGAGGCACGATTAAATGCCTTTTTTACTAGTGCGCCTGTAGGCATGATGATTGCGGATGAAAAATTGGGATTTATCCAAATTAACCAAGTTTTAGCTGATATTCATGGTCAACCAATAGAAGCGCATTTTGGTAAAACTCTCCCAGAAATTATCCCCCAAATTGCCAGTATAGTCACGCAGAATTATGAGTATGTATTAACTACTGGTAAACCAATTTATAATTTAGAGATAAGTGGCTATTTACCTGGTACGCCAGACATTTTACGCCACTTCTTGGTTTCTTATTTTCCCATTTTTGATCAGGCCGATCGCGTTTCTGCGGTGGGAACTGTAGTAGTAGAAATTACAGAAATGCAAACAGCACTGAGAGAACGGAAACGTGCTGAACAGCAATTACGTGTAGCTAAAGAACGCCTACAATATTTACTCACATCTAGCCCAGTAGTAATTTATAGCGGTACAGCTAACGGTGAATTGAGTATGACCTTTATTAGTGAAAACGTAAAGGCCATGTTTGGTTATGAAGCAAAAGAATTTTTATCTAATCCTAGCTTTTGGCTAGAACATATCCATCCAGAAGATAGGGATTTAATTTTAGCAGAAAGGGGACAGTTATCTGAGCAGAAATATAGTACCTATGAATATCGCTTTTTACATGCTGATGGTACTTATCATTGGTTATATGAAAAAGTCAGATTAATTAGAGATGAAAATGGTCAACCGATAGAATGTGTAGGTTATTGGGAAGATATTAGCGATCGCAAGTTAGCAGAATTAGCCCTAAAAGCCAGTCAGCGCCGCTACCAACTGTTAGCAGAAGCCTCACCAGTTTGTATTTTCCATGCTGATACACAGGGTAATTGTTTCTATGTTAACCAACGGTGCTTGGAATTAACCGGACTATCCCCAGAGAAAACTAGGGGTAAAGGTTGGGCTAGGGCTATCCACCCAGAAGACCGTAGAGAAGTATTTGCAGCTTGGAACAGAGCAGTAGCAGAAAAAACTCCCTTCAAACGAGAACATCGTCTTCGTCGTCCCGATGGGGCGATTCTTTGGGTAATCACCCAATCTTTACCTGAAATTGGCGAAGATGGCACAGTCAGGGGTTATATTGGCACAATTACAGATATTAGCGATCGCAAACAGGCAGAACAAGACCTGAGTGAAAGTGCAGAAAGAGAAAGAGCTATCACTCAAGCCATTCAGCGAATGCGCCAAACCTTGGATTTAGAAACCATCTTTGCTGCCACCACCCAAGAACTGCGCCAAGTGCTAAACTGCGATCGAGTGGTAGTTTATCGTTTTAATTCCACAGGTTACGGTGAATTTGTTTCCGAGTCCGTTGCTAATGGTTGGATATCCCTAATTGAAGAACACAAAAACCATCCCCATCTGACTGAGAATGCCCTCAAAAATAACAAATGTGTCCAGGCAATCTTGGAAAATGGCGAACAACTCCGCCAAACGGATTACAAAACTATCACTGATATACATTGTTGTTCAGTCTCAGACATTTACCAAGCAGAATTTGACCCTAACTATATCAACTTATTAGAACGCTTTCAAATCAAAGCTTATATCGCTGTTCCTATTTACTGTGGTAGTCAACTCTGGGGATTATTAGTTAGTTATCAAAATTCTCACCCCCGTCAATGGAAAACGGGAGAACTCAATATTGTCGTCCAAATTGGCAATCAATTAGGAGTAGCAGTACAACAAGCACAACTTTTTACCCAAACTCAAAGACAATCCCAAGCATTACAAAAAGCCGTCATTGCTGCCGATGCAGCTAACCGCGCTAAAAGTGAATTTTTAGCCAGCATGAGTCATGAATTGCGGACACCTTTAAATGCTATTTTAGGTTTTACGCAAGTGATGAGTCATGATCTCCATCTTTCCTCTGAACATCAACAAAACTTAGCCATTATCAACCGTGCCGGTGAACATCTCCTCAACTTAATTAATGACATTCTGGAAATGTCCAAAATTGAAGCCGGCAGAACAGTTTTAAATATTAGTAGTTTTGATTTAATGCACCTATTAGTTAGCCTAGAAGAAATGTTAGAATTCCGGGCTATGAGTAAAGGAATCAAGCTCATATTTACTACTGCATCTAATCTTCCTCAATATATCCAAGCTGATGAAAATAAATTGCGGCAAGTTTTATTAAATCTGCTAGGCAATGCAATTAAATTTACAGATCATGGTAGCGTCACTCTCAGAGTTGCCGTCAAAGATGATAACCAAATCAGTCAGCAAAACCAACAATTAACACTGCACATAGAAATTCAAGATACAGGTGCAGGTATTGCCCCAGAAGAAATAGAATTACTATTTGAAACCTTTGGACAAACTGCCACCGGCAGGAAATCTCAACAAGGGACAGGCTTAGGTTTAGCTATTAGTCAGAAATATGTACAATTAATGGGTGGAAACATTACTGTTAGTAGTAAATTGGGTGAGGGTAGTATATTTGCTTTTGATATTCAAATTACTCCGGCCTCAATAGCAGATATTCAAATCAACATCCATAAACGCCAAATTATTGGTTTAGCACCCCAAGAGTCAGAATATCGTATTTTGGTCGTTGATGATGCTAGAGATAGCCGCCTGTTACTAGAGAAAATTCTCACATCTATTGGTTTTATAGTCCAAACTGCTGCTAATGGTCAAGAAGCGATCGCACTTTGGCAACAATGGCAACCGCATCTAATTCTCATGGATATGCAAATGCCTGTCATGGATGGTTACACAGCTACCAAAATGATTAAAGCTAAAGCCCTGCCTAATAGCCACACCCCAATTATCGCCTGTACAGCTAAAGCTTTTGAAGAACAGCGCCAAGAAATTTTATCCGCAGGATGTGACGATTTAATTAACAAACCATTCCGCGAAGAAGAACTACTAGAAAAAATTGGTGAATATTTGACAGTTCAATATATCTATAAAGAACAAAACTATCCATCACTTAATCAACATAATCAAAAGTCAACTTTAAGTGAAGAAGAGATTTTACCTTTACTATTACAAATGTCTCCAGATTTACTGACACAAATCTACAATGCTGCTGCTCAATGTAGCGATGACTTAATTATCGACTTAACTGAGCAGATACCAGCAGAAAAGGAAGCATTGAAAAACTATTTAATTGATTTAGCTAATCACTTTTATTTTGAAAAAATCATGGAATTAACTAACCAGCTAAATTAAAACTCTTATAATGATGAGTCCCAATTTACTAAAATCAGCCAACACATTTAAACCCGGAAACTATGGTCAGTAAGTATTCACGTAAGAACTCAGATCCCCGACTTCTGTCCATTAGTCATAATTTATTGGCATGATCAAATAAGAAGTCGGGGCTATTACCCACCTTAT
>DATGXQ010000541.1:0-13688 GCA_035298905.1 Nostocaceae cyanobacterium
GCCCAATCTGCCGAAGAACGCGCTCAATTATTAGCACAAAGATTAAGAGATTTAGGTGTAGATCCTAATAGCCTATAAAGTAAATATAGAGACATTAAAAAATGTCTCTATTCTGTGTGCAAAAATTGATTTATTCGCTGCTCAACTTGCTCTAATAATTTAGGATGATCGGCATCAAACCATTCAATTTGTGGATAAGCTCTAAACCAGGTACGTTGACGTTTAGCAAATTGACGGGTGTGTAAAACTGTTAATTCTTGAGCTTGTTCTAAAGAAATTTCTCCGGCTAAATATTGTTTAATTTCTTGATATCCCAAGGTATTTAATAAAGATAAATCAGCACCATATTTTTTCACTAAATATTCAACTTCAGCTACTAAACCATTGGCGATCATTTGTTCAGTCCGCTTATGGATACGGCTAGTTAATTTTTCTCCTTCGCAATCTAAGCCAATCTGTAAAATAGGATAATTTGGTGGGTTTTCTCCCTGTTGTTCAGAAATGGGATATCCAGTTACATAATATACTTCTAATGCTCTTAAAGTCCGAACTGAATCATTAGCGTGAATTTTTTGTGTTGCCACTGGATCAACTTGTTGTAACATAGCATAGAGTTGGGTTTGTCCAAGAGATTCTAGATGCGATCGCAACTCTGGTTGTGGTGCTACTCTAGGAATCTTCATCCCCTGAACAATAGACCGAATGTATAAACCTGTACCTCCAACCAATAGCAGTGGTGAAACCCCAAGACTAGCAATGAAAGCTTGCGTTTGTTCCTGATAATCTGCTACCGTCATTGTCACTGTTGGTTCGCAGATATCTATCAAATAATGTGGTACTAATTTCTGTTCTGCTAAAGTTGGTTTAGCTGTACCAATATCAAACTCACGATATACTTGACGAGAATCAGCACTGAGAATTACAGAATTTAAACTTTGAGCTAAACTCAAAGCTAATCCAGATTTTCCCGTCGCTGTCGCACCACAAATCACAACTAGTTTAGTCATTAGTTCAGTCGCTTCGCTCCAATTAAAAATTAAAAATTAAAAATTAAAAATCCAAATTTTTTAATTTTGCATTTTGAATTTTTAATTTTCAAAGGGTTGCTATCCTGGTATAAACTTCTCATAAAATTGCCCTAAAGTTGCCATTAAGGCTTTTGTGTTAGAATTTTGGAGTGATTTGACATTTTAAAGCCTTTGGGCGATTTTAACCCCACGCATCAGGAGAATTTTCATGACGAGCAGTTACAGTGCCGATCAGATTCAAGTTCTGGAAGGTCTGGAAGCCGTCCGCAAACGACCAGGGATGTACATTGGTTCTACCGGACCGCGAGGACTTCATCATTTAGTTTATGAGGTGGTAGACAACTCTATTGATGAAGCTTTAGCGGGTTACTGTACTCATGTCGAGGTCGATCTCAATGCTGATGGTTCTTGTACAGTCACAGATGATGGTCGGGGTATTCCTACAGATATTCACCCGAAAACAGGAAAGTCAGCCTTAGAAACTGTTTTAACTGTCTTGCACGCTGGTGGTAAGTTTGGCGGCGGTGGTTATAAAGTTTCTGGCGGGTTACACGGGGTTGGCGTTTCTGTAGTTAATGCCCTATCTGAGATTGTAGATGTTACTGTTTGGCGAGATAAAAAGGTACATACCCAACGATATGAAAGGGGTATACCAGCTACCGATTTGCAAACCAAGCCTTACAAAGAAGCCAGAACTGGAACATCAGTTACCTTTAAACCAGACGCGCAAATTTTTACCACTGGCACTGAGTTTGACTATATTACTTTAGCAGGTCGTCTGCGAGAATTGGCCTATTTGAATGCAGGTGTAAAAATTACCTTTACTGATCATCGCCTGGAATTACTCAAAAGCGATACCCCCAAGGTAGAAACCTATGAATATAAAGGCGGTATCAAAGAGTATGTTGCTTACATGAACCGGGAAAAACAACCTTTGCATGAGGAAATTATCTTTGTGCAAGGAGAACGGAATAATGTGGCTGTAGAAGTGGCTTTGCAGTGGTGTACTGATGCTTACACCGATAACGTGCTAGGTTTTGCGAATAATATCCGTACAGTTGACGGTGGTACACACCTGGAAGGTTTAAAGGCGGTTTTAACTAGAACGCTAAATGCGATCGCTCGTAAACGGAATAAAATCAAAGAGAGCGAACCTAACCTGAGTGGTGAACATGTCCGCGAAGGTTTAACCGCCGTGATTTCCGTGAAAGTTCCCGACCCAGAATTTGAAGGACAAACTAAAACTAAATTAGGGAATACGGAAGTTAGGGGAATAGTTGACTCTTTTGTGGGAGAAGTGCTAACCGAGTATTTAGAATTTCACCCCGGTATTGCTGACTCTATCTTAGATAAAGCGATTCAAGCCTTTAAAGCGGCAGAAGCAGCGCGACATGCACGGGAGTTAGTCAGACGGAAATCAGTTTTAGAATCTTCCCCCTTACCTGGTAAGTTAGCAGATTGTAGTACCCGCGACCCCAAAGAATCGGAAATCTTTATCGTGGAAGGCGATTCTGCGGGTGGTTGTTTTCATGGTGATACATTGGTAGCATTAGCTGATGGGCGATCGCTCAGTTTTAAAGAAATTGTTGCTGAACAAGCGCAAGGAAAAGAGCATTTTTGCTACACAATACGTAAAGACGGCACAATAGGGGTAGAGCGGATTATTAACCCACGCATGACTAAAGCCAATGCCGAAGTCATTCGAGTAACGCTGGATAATGGGGAAACGATTGTTTGTACACCTGATCACCGTTTCATGTTACGGGATGGCAGCTATAAACCAGCCGCGCTATTAACCTGTAATGATTCCCTGATGCCTTTGTATCGTCGGTTATCTGACATCAGCCAAACAGGGATTACCATTGATGGTTATGAAATGGTTTGGAATCCCCGTTCTGATTCTTGGCTATTTACTCATTTGTTAGCTGATTGGTATAATCGCTCTCTAGGTGTTTATAAACTTACAGATGGTGATCACTGCCATCACATTGACTTCAATAAACACAATAACAATCCCACAAACTTACAGCGTTTATCTGCTGAGGAACATTTAGCTTTGCACCGCGCTCATGTGGCTAAAACCCTACATCGTCCAGAAGTAATTGATAAGAGCCGAAAAACTCGTCAAACTGACGAATACCGAGCTAAAATGAGCCAAAGGATGCAGCAACCAGAAACCCAACTGATTTTGTCACAACAGGCTAAGGAACAGTGGGGTGCGGAAAGTTATAAAACTTACATGATTGGTAAGTGGCGCGAGTTTTATGACAGTAATGAAGCTTATCGCCAGCAAAACCAAGAACGCCTTGATCAAGCACAAGAAAATTACTGGAACGATCCAGCTAATCGTTTAGCACAAGCAGAAAGAACACGTCAGCATTTTGTCAATCACCCTGAAGCTCGTGAAACTCTCTCACTTTTAGCTAAACAGCAATGGGAAGATGAGGCTTTATTAGCATGGAGGAGAGAAACCACCAAACAACAATGGACACCTGAGTTTCGCTCTAAACGTCATGCAGCTTTAGCACAAACCTACTACCGTAAAACCATTGCTGCACTTAAGCAAATTGAAATTGAGCAAGGTAAGCTGAATTTAGAAGTTTATAATGTTTACCGTCAGCAGACAAAAGACAAGTCTCTATTAAGGTTTGATACATTCTGCGATCGCTACTTTGAAGGTAATCAAGCTTTAGCTTATGAAGCAGTGGCTAATTATAACCATCGCATCGTAAGTATAGAGCGATTAAGTGAAAAAGTAGATGTTTATGACATCGAAGTTCCTGAAACTCACAACTTTGCTTTAGCCTGTGGTGTATTTGTCCACAATAGCGCTAAACAAGGACGCGATCGCCGCACTCAAGCTATTCTCCCATTACGTGGTAAAATTCTCAACATTGAAAAAACCGACGACGCGAAAATCTATAAAAATAATGAAGTCCAAGCGTTAATTACTGCTTTAGGTTTAGGCGTTAAAGGTGAAGAGTTCGACTCATCACAACTACGGTATCATCGTGTAGTAATTATGACTGATGCTGACGTAGATGGGGCGCACATCCGTACACTACTGTTAACTTTCTTTTATCGGTATCAACGATCGCTGATTGAACAAGGTTTCGTGTATATCGCTTGTCCCCCACTTTATAAAGTCGAACGGGGTAAAAATCATGAATACTGTTACAGCGATCGAGAACTGCAAGAAGCGATCGCCAAATTCCCCGCTAATGCTAACTATACCATCCAGCGCTTTAAAGGGTTAGGGGAAATGATGCCCCAGCAACTCTGGGATACAACTATGAATCCATCAACCCGTACCCTCAAACAAGTGGAAATTGAAGACGCAGCCGAAGCCGATCGCATCTTTACCATTTTAATGGGCGATCGCGTCGCACCACGACGAGAATTTATCGAAACCTATGGTTCTAAACTCAACCTCACAGACTTAGATATCTAAGTTGAGTTGACCAAAACTAGGGTGTAGGGAAACCAGTACGTGAGCTGACATCCCTCACACCCTTCGTTTTTCGATACTTTTCCGATTCAAAAGATTAATTTTTTCAATTCAATTCATAAAAAAAAATTATTGTTAATCACCTCAAAATCATAATTGATTAATTATTGACTGATGAATTTTTGCCACAAGTGACCAAAGCATTTGTTATGCTTGAAAAGCAAATCTGAAAATTTTCCAATATGTCAAGGTTTTTTCACAACAAGATAAAAGTTAATTTTAACCAAAATAATAGTATCTATATTTACAAATTAGCTACTTAAAGTCTGGTTCGACAGACATCCTGACTCAGTAAAAGTTCTGTACTGAACTTATGCATCAACATTCCACCTCTAAAAACCAGCAACCACCAGGTATTGATCGACTCTTACCTTATTAGGATGCTATAATCAACTCACTTTTGGCAAGACAAAGGCAAATTAAACAGTTGGTCAGTAGTAAAAAAAATCTTACCCAATTGGTTTTCCATAACTCCAAATTCTCAATCAGGATTTTTCTTGATTTTTTACCTTGGGAGCTTATATCTCCACAGTTCCTAAACCCTGTTGGCAGATGCATTTTACTATCTATCACTGGATTTGATGTCTTTTTAAGCTAAAATGCTGAATTTCTCGATCTCAGCTAAAATGAGCTTAGAGATGTTTCCCTAAAACTTCTCTAGATCGTCAAGACAACAAAAATAGATATTTCTCTTGTCTTTGACAGGGAAAAAAGGCTTCGTCATTTAGCCTAAACCCTAACCCTTGCCAATAAACTCTCTTAGTTTGACGAGTAGATTTGGTAGTTTTTTCCATCGGTGTTAGCACCACCGAATAATTTCTCGACTAAATAAAATATCGTTGTATACAATAAGAACAGTTTGTCAAGTTGCACAAGGTTGAAATTCCAGTAATACGCTAATGTGTGAATAAGGCCGAATTGAATGAACTCTAAATTCATATCTCGATCGGCTGGTAGTGGTGCAACTCAACTCCTAAGTTGAGGACAAGACCATATCGCTTACGTTAGGTGCATCAAACCCAGCACCAATAGCATATCTACCGAGCGGTAAACTCTGCTTTATTCTCGGAAATTAGTGATCTATGAAGGAAGTGTAAACATGGGTGCATTCATAATTTTCACCTGAGTTAACATCCCCCAACTTGTTACCAGGTAATGATTGTTGTACCTCAAGCCTGGAAGCTGACCCAAGCAAGTGTGGCTACCTTTTAATCTAATGAGAATGCCAGGACAAAACTAAAAAGTTTTTGACAAGATTTAATGGTATGGCTACCGTTTTTCATGTCTTTTTGATAAAAGTGTCTTCACCTTGCTGATTGGCTTCATGACTAACACACAAAAAGAGTGCAATTTCTGTGAAACAGGCTACAATCGGAACAGTCTTTACAGGTAAATCTGTCAGCAGTCATATCCCTTTGTCTAAAGTTGTAAATTTCTTGATTAAGATGCGTCTTTTTATAGATTCAGTCTGTCAGAAGTTGTCTACGGCAGTGACAAATATGACTTTTGGTGGGATTAGCAACTAATATTAACTTGACAGTTGCTACTAAAGTTAACTATCTCCCATTCAGGGAAAAGACCACTGTTTTATTCAGTAAACAACTAGCTCAATTTCAAGAGCAGTAAACACATCTTGAGTAATTGATTCTGCAAGGAGCATGAGGAACGCGGCATGAACCAGGCTAACAACGTACTCGAAAGCAATTATCAGCCTGTCCTAGACATGATGAATCAGCCTGATTTCGAGGAGTTAGAGGATCTCTTAATAGAAGAAGAAGAGGACTTGCTGATTACCGATGAAGGCGAAATTGATGAGTTTTTAGAACCTCAGCCTGATGAAGACGACGCTAAGTCTGGAAAAGCCGCTAAATCGCGTCGTCGGGCCCAAAGTAAGAAAAAACATTATACAGAGGACTCGATTCGTCTCTACCTGCAAGAAATTGGTAGAATTCGTCTCCTCCGCGCTGATGAGGAAATTGAACTGGCGCGAAAAATTGCTGATTTGCTGGAGTTGGAAAGGGTACGGGAAAGGCTGGCGGAGCAGTTGGAGCGTGATCCTAGAGACAGTGAATGGGCAGAAGCAGTACAGCTACCATTACCAGCTTTTCGCTATCGCCTGCATCTAGGACGTAGAGCGAAGGATAAAATGGTGCAATCTAACTTGCGCCTTGTGGTGTCAATTGCCAAGAAATACATGAATCGCGGCTTGTCCTTCCAAGATTTAATCCAAGAAGGCAGTTTAGGTTTGATTCGGGCAGCAGAAAAGTTTGACCACGAGAAGGGCTACAAGTTTTCTACTTATGCTACTTGGTGGATTCGTCAGGCCATCACCAGAGCGATCGCTGATCAGTCCCGCACCATTCGCCTGCCTGTTCACCTGTATGAAACAATATCACGGATTAAGAAAACTACCAAGCTTCTTTCTCAAGAAATGGGTCGCAAGCCTACAGAAGAAGAAATTGCTACCCGCATGGAAATGACCATTGAGAAACTCAGGTTTATTGCTAAATCAGCCCAATTACCAATCTCTCTAGAAACACCCATAGGGAAAGAAGAAGACTCCCGACTGGGTGATTTTATTGAGTCTGATGGTGAAACCCCAGAAGACCAAGTTTCTAAAAACTTGTTGCGGGAAGATTTAGAAAAAGTCCTCGATAGTCTTAGTCCCCGTGAACGGGATGTATTAAGACTGCGCTATGGCTTGGATGATGGACGGATGAAGACCCTGGAAGAAATCGGCCAGATTTTCAACGTCACCCGTGAACGTATTCGCCAAATTGAAGCTAAAGCACTGCGGAAACTCCGCCACCCCAACCGCAACAGCGTTCTCAAAGAGTATATTCGATAATTTGGTCATCGGTCATGGGTCATTAGTCATTAGTACAAGATAAATGACCTATGACTTAAGTCATAAATAAACCTGGCAAGTCAATAACTGCCAGGTTTTTCTATTTACAGATAATTGCAGTGTTTAATATTTATTTACAGAATACCCCAGAAGTGCAGGAAGCCTTGGCCAGAGAACAATTCAATTAAAGCAGCAGCTAAAAAGCCAATCATTGCCAAGCGACCATTCCAGATTTCAGCTTGGGGAGTAAAGCCCCAACGCCAAGCATTACGATCTTCAGTTGCAGAAGCTATGGTTTTTGTTGCATTAGTCATGGTTCGCACTCCTAACGGGATTTACTAAGTTTTATTAGCTTATGTAAACTAATATAACAATTATTTTCATAAATGCAACTTTGTTTGGGCTAGTAGCAGCAGGTAGTATCATTTATGTAATAAAAATACATAAATCTACTAATAAAGCCCCTCAACAATCAGTAGTCACGTCATATCAGAGTGATGCTCAAATACGATCGCGGCTCGATCGTCAGTGCAGCAGTTTTTGGTACTATGCTAACGAGAAAATAAATACAGTAAATTTTACTAAGTAATTTTAGCTTATAAATATATTTAAAACGTATTAATTTATAACCAGTACTTAGGGACATCTGAAAAAACGTGGAAACAAGCACAGATAAGGATTACAGAGTTTTTGAAGCTCAAAAAGTGCAAAGTTTTTGCTAGGAGGGGTTTAAAAAACCCTGCATTTTGGTCTGACGAATAGGGAAATTTACGCTTAACAGATAGTTGAAACTGTTCCCTGTTCCCTGTTCCCTGTTCCCTGTTCCCTGTTCCCTGTTCCCTGTTCCCTGTTCCCTGCCCTCACTAATAACTTATTCAGCAAGCCCTACTTAGAAATCTTTGACACATCGATAATTTTTAGGTGCGTAAGGCGCATAAAGCTTTGCGCCTCTACACAATTTATAAAAAATCAGCCCCGCACTTCCACAACGGTAATAATTTTCTCATCACGGTTGAGTTGTAGGATGCTTTCACCCTTAGCCTCTCTGTCTAAAATTGGCACTGTATCCACAGGAATTCTTACCACTCGGTCTTTATTAGTGAGTAAGGCTATTTCTGTACCAGGGGTAGCCTGTGCCATAACAGCAAGGTGATCGGTTTTGTTATGGAATTTGAGTATTTGTGTACCCAAGTCACCCCGATTAGCAGCGCGAATTTGATTGGTAAGCATTCGCTTGGCGTATCCTTCCTGAGTTACCAATAACATCTGGCTATTTTTACTGGCATTAAGACAACCAACCATTTGCTGACCTCTTAAAAGCCTAAATGCGTCCGATCCCATAGCCGCACGTCCTTTGATCGGTAAATCTTGATCATTAACGGCAAACTTTAACAGACGACCGCTAGAACTGGCTAAAATTAAATGTTCTCCCGTGGAAATGAACTGAGTAAAAGCTAGTTCATCCTCATCTTTCAGTTTGAGAATGGTGACACCACGCCGAGTAATGTTAGTAAATTCTGACAAAGATACACGCTTAATCTTTCCTTGTTTGGTCAAAAGTACAATTTGCTCAGATTCAAGATTTTCCGGCAGTAGGAAACGACTGATGACCGCTTCTTGGGTATCTTGGGCAGTGGGAGAGAGTGTGGTAATTAATGGTGTACCACGCGGAGAACGGGCAGTAATGGCGGGGATATCTCCCACCTTCACAGGGTAGACTTTACCGCCAGTAGTCAGGACGAGCAATTCTTTGTCTGTGTCTGCGGACTCGGTTTGAGTAATAAAGTCATGCTCCAGCAGCCCATTTTCTGCTTTAGGCTTTTTACCAGTGGGGGAAAAACGGCGGACATAACCCCGTTGGGTAAATTCTAAAACTGCTGCTTCTGCTGGCTGTTCGGATTTGGGATTTGGGCTTTGGGCTTGGGGACTTTCTTCTGTTTGTGTGGTTCTCTTTTCTGGTTTGATGGGGGTTTCGCTAACTGTGGAAATTTTGGTGCGACGTTCATCACCAAATTTACGTTTGAGCGATCGCAAGTCTTTTTTCAGGGCTTTGAGTAATTCTTTCCGATCCTCCAGTAATCGCCGCAATAAGGTAATTTGCTCAGTTAGCTGCTGAAATTCTTGCTGTAAATTCTGCTGTTCTAAGCTGGTGAGGCGGCGTAAAGGCATGGCTAAAATTGCATCTGCTTGTGCCTCACTCAACTCTAGGCGACTACACAGATTAATTTTGGCGGTGCTACCGTCGGCTGCTTGGCGCAAAATTTCAATGACTTGGTCTAAATTCGACAGTGCTTTTAATAACCCTGTAACCAAATTTAACCGACCTTCCGCTTTACCTAACTCATAACTGTAGCGGCGGTTTAAAGTCTGTTCTCGGAATTTGAGAAACTCTTCTAACAGTTGCTTTAAGCTTAACTGTCTGGGTTGTCCATCAACGATCGCCAACAAAATCGCCCCAAAGTTGGTTTGTAAGGCGGTTTGGTGGTAAAGATTCCCCAAAACCTCCTGGGGGTTGGTATCGCGTTTGAGTTCAATTACTACCCGCATCCCCTCCCGATCGCTTTCATCCCGGATATCGGAAATTCCTTGCAAGCGACCTTGATTGACCAATTCCGCGACTTTTTCAATCCAACCCGCTTTGTTGACTTGATAAGGCAACTCTGTAATGACGATCGCACTACGGCGTTTAGTCCCTCTACTAGCAGGGATTTCTTCTACACTAGCCACACCCCGCAGGACTATCCCACCCTTACCACTAGTATAAGCTTCTTTAATTCCGGTATCACCAACAATTTCCCCTCCCGTGGGAAAGTCTGGCCCAGGAATTAACTCAAACAATGTGCTATCTGGTAACTCTGGATTGTCAATTAAAGCAATCAATCCATCTACCACTTCCCCTAAGTTGTGAGGTGGGATGTTAGTGGCCATACCTACCGCGATTCCCGCACAGCCATTGAGGAGTAGAAACGGTAGCTGGGCTGGTAATACCGTCGGTTCTTGCTGGGAATTATCGAAGTTACCGATAAATTCCACCGTTTCTTCACCAATTTCTGCCAACATTCCCTCATGACTGACTGGTGCTAGGCGCGTCTCTGTGTAACGCATAGCCGCAGGTGGGTCATTATCCACACTGCCAAAGTTACCATGTCCAGCCAAGAGAGGATACCGACTAGAAAAGTTTTGTACTAGCCTAACTAGAGCATCATAAACTGCTTGATCACCATGAGGATGGTATTTACCTAGAACGTCCCCTACAACACGGGCGCACTTACGGTATGGTCTATCTGGTGTTAAGCCTAACTCATGCATGGCGTATAAAATCCGCCGATGCACTGGCTTTAAACCATCACGCACGTCGGGTAACGCTCGCCCAACGATCACACTCATGGCATATTCTAGATAAGACCGTTGCATCTCGGTGTGCAGGGCTGTGGTGATGACCTGTCCCGTTGAGAGAAGGTTTAACTGTTTTGCCATGAGTTCTTTCCCTGAATTTTAACTACACAAAAGTCGGTGAAACTTAGCACTGTAGCCATTACAGCATAATGTATGGAATAGTATCTCTAACAAAATCTTGATACTCATCGGATAAGAAACAGTAGTATTATCCTTGATATTGGCGAAATACATTGATTATTAAAAAAGAGACAGACACACCCTCACCCTTATAAGTTAAATTCTCATGAAAACCGTTTTGATTGTCGAAGATGATTTAATTAATGCTCGCGTTTTTTCCAAGATTTTGACCAAGCGCGGTGGCTTAGGTGTAAAACATACTGAAAATGTAGAAGAAGTAATCAAAATAGCTCAAGCTAGAGAAGCTGACTTGATTTTAATGGATGTTTCTCTATCACGTAGCGTATACCAAGGTAAATCTGTAGATGGTATCAAAATTACACAAATGTTAAAAGCTGACCCCCAAACAGCTAATTTACCTGTAATTCTCGTCACAGCTCATGCTATGGAAGGCGATCGGGAAAATTTTCTCCAGCAGAGCGGAGCTGATGGCTACATCTCTAAGCCAGTTGTTGACCATCAACTCTTTGTTGACCAAATTATGGCACTCTTACCCGCAGATTAGGAGGCAGGGGGGCAGAAGAGACACGGGGACGCGGGGACACGGGGACAGAAATACAAAGAAATTCTCCCCTCTCCTTGCACAGACGCTACGCGAACACCGTGTCTCCCCTCTCCCCTCTCCCTCATTCCCCTCTTCCTCATTCCCCTCATCCTTTATCCATCACTACTACCACTACTTAGTATATAGGTACTACGAAATGGGGGATTTAGGCAAGTGGTAAAAGGTAACAGATGAAAATCACTCTAATTACCAATTACCAATTTTCTCAACTACTTACTGTGAAGGAGGTATAATTACCTCTTGCCGTAAGGCTGCTTGCATCCGGGGTAATTCTAAGAATTTTTTTGTATCTGCTAATAGGCGAGTTCCCCAAAGATTTTGTTTGAGGAAGTCTAAATCAGCATAACGCTGATCAATGCGGAGTGCAGATTCGCCCAGTGCTAAACCTTGTTGCTGGTCGCCTTTGGTGTACAAGGCTACTGCTAAGGCTAATAATGGTTCTGCTGCTTTCTGATCAATTTTTACTGCCGCTTGCCATTGTTTAATGGCTGCTTGTATATCCCCCTGTTCATACTGAATTAAACCAATGTTATTAATAGCAGGCCAGAATTTTTTATCTTGGGCAACGGCTTTGTTAAACTGAGCGATCGCTTCTGGCAATTTATTCAGCATATAGTAAGTATTACCCAAGTCAAACCACCCTTCAGCATCTTTGGGGTTAAGCTTTAAACCTGCTTGGTAATATTCAACCGAGGCTTGATAATTTTTCTGTTGAAAACTGACTGAACCTAGCGCAAATAAGACATCTGCATTTTTGGGGTTAAGTGCTTGTGCTTGCTTCAAGCTGGCAGATGCTTGGTCAAATTCTTTTGTCTGCAAGTACAAACCACCCAACAGCAGCCAAACTTTATCATTTTTGGGAGCTAACTGGGTAGCTAACCGCGCTCTAGGCAAAGCTAAATCAATCTGCTGAAACTGTGCTAACTGTGCTGCCTCTCTAGCCAAGCTTAACCCCTGTGTTTCTAACTTGGCTGCATCGAGTTGCAGTGTATGGGGTATCAGGGCTTGAGCCTGGACTACTGTAGGTATACTCCATAAGCCACAAGCCACTAAAAGGGAAATAAATCGAATGTGTTTCGGCACTCTACCGCCTCTTAGCCACAAATCAAAGAATCTTTCAGATAGCTTAGACGATTTTTCTTAAAAAGGGGACTGGGGAGTGGGTAAGAGAGAATAATCCTTACTCATATTACCCAATCCCCAATACCCAATCCCCAATACCCAATCCCCGATCGCCTTTCTCTTGACATATTTCTTAACTTTATATTAAATTAATAAGTAATTACAAACTTATTTATGGCTAGAATCGCAAAAATTACCAATCAGCAAATTTTAGAAGCGGCAAGAGATGTATTTCTAGAACAGGGTTTTACTGCTTCCACCTTAGAAATAGCCCAAAAGGCTGGTATTTCCGAAGCCTCCATTTTTAAACGCTTCTCGACTAAAGAAGAACTATTTTTTACAGCTATGGGCATTCCTGACACACCTTTGTGGGTGCAAGAAATGGAAGCCTTAACTGGAAAAGGGGAGATCAAAGAAAACTTGGTATATATTTGCCAGCAAGTACTAGAATTTTACCGTGAAGTTGTACCTCAGTTGATGATGTTGCGATCGCGTGGCAAAGCTATTGCGGAAATTGGCCAGCACCTAGACTCAAAAAGGAATCGTGACATTAATAAACTGAGTGCTTTTTTAGAGCAGGAAATAGCACAAGACCGACTCCGTGGCGAGCCTAGAACCATAGCTTTAATCTTGCTGGGGTCGTTAATGAACTATGTGTTTTTAGAACAGAATTGGTCTCCAAGTGATTCTGTTTTCGTCCAGCAATTAGTAGAAGTTATCTGGCAAGGCATCGCGCCTTAAGATTGAGAGGCAGGGAGCAGAGAAAGGAAGAAATTTATTTTTTGCTTTTAGTAAATAAAACAACAATTTAATAAATAATTTTCATGATCATTACTGAATATAATTTGTCAGCAGCTTTATAAAACTCACCTGATTGGGTGATGTAATCACAAAGGTAAGATATTTAGTATAAATATTAACTTATAGAAATTATTTTTCACTGAATCTGTTAGCTAATTCTAAAAGCAAAATTTTTTCAACTTCTCAAACCAACCTTTCTCAACAAATGAAATTTTCTCTCCTCTGCTGCTGTGTTTCCCC
>DATGXQ010000542.1:0-4345 GCA_035298905.1 Nostocaceae cyanobacterium
AGGGGAGACGCGGGGAGGGGAGACGCGGGGAGGGGAGACGCGGTGTTCGCGTAGCGTCTCCGCAAGGATAGGGGAAATGGGGAGATGAAGAAGAAGTAATTTTCTCTCCTATTCACCAGTCACCAGTCACCAGTCACCAGTCACCAGTCACCAGCCTAATTACATTTTGAATTTGGAATTTGGAATTTTAAATTGCTTATGAGGAGTGGGTTAGTTTCCGAACGGTTAAATGGGGCTGTTACTACAATTGTCCCTGATGTGTCCGTGGTTTTGCCGATACACGATGAGGTAGAAAGTTTACCTTTGTTGTTAGAGGCTATTGCTTCTACTCTCAATTCTCACGAGTTGAGTTATGAAATCATCTGTGTTGATGATGGTTCTACAGATGGTTCAACGGAATTTCTTAAGGAACAGGCAGAAATTCGCTCGGACTTGAAGGCAGTGATTTTGCGGCGGAATTATGGCCAAACTGCGGCCATGTCGGCAGGTTTTAATTATGCCACAGGCAGAGCGATCGTGACTTTGGATGCGGATTTACAAAATGATCCGGCAGATATCCCTATGTTACTGGCCAAGCTGAATGAGGGCTATGATTTAGTGAGCGGATGGCGGCAAAATCGGCAAGATGGGGCTGTAAATCGCCTTTTACCTTCTAAAATTGCTAACTGGCTGATTCGTCGTACTACTAGCGTCCACATTCACGATTATGGCTGTTCTCTCAAAGCTTATCGGGCTGAGTTAGTGGCGGATATGAATCTCTACGGGGAACTACACCGCTTTTTACCTGCATTGGCATATATTGAAGGAGCCAGAATTACAGAACTGCCTGTGCGTCATCATGCCCGACGTTTTGGACGCAGTAAGTATGGTATTTCACGCACTTTTCGGGTGTTGATGGACTTGGTAACTATTTTGTTTATGAAAAAGTTTCTCACCCGTCCGATGCATGTATTCGGGATTTTGGGGATGATTTCTATAGTTTCGGGTGTAGGCATAGGAATTTACCTAACTTTGATTAAATTAGCTTTTGGGGCAACAATTGGCAATCGTCCTTTGCTGATTTTGGCAGTGTTGTTGCTGGTAACTGGCGTACAGTTATTCTGCTTCGGCCTGTTGGCAGAGTTGTTAATGCGTACCTATCATGAATCTCAAGGACGACCAATCTATCGGGTGCGAGAGATAGTAGCCAAAAATGTTAAGTAAAGTAACAATATAACTCTTACTCACTTAGCATTAAGTTTGATTAGCCTTGGAAACTGTAGATAATTTTAACGCTCAACTGCGGCGCAACCTGCTGATGTTATTTGCAGCAGGTTTATTGTTCTGGTCGAGTTTAGCTTCTTTGCTGCCCACTTTGCCTCTGTATATTGAGGATATTGGTGCTAATAAGCAGCAAATTGGGATTGTGATGGGCAGCTTTGCGATTGGGATGTTAGTCTTTCGTCCTCAATGCGGTGTATTAGCCGATCGCCGGGGACGGAAATTTGTGTTATTGATAGGGGTATTGGTGGCAGCAATCGCCCCTTTGGGTTATTTAGCGGTAAAATCAATTATCTTTTTAATAGTGATTCGTGCCTTTCATGGCATTAGTATTGCTGCCTTTACCACTGGTTACAGCGCCCTAGTAGCAGACCTAGCACCAGAACATCGCCGGGGTGAAATCATTGGTTACTTGAGTTTAGTTAATCCTGTGGGTACAGCAATTGGTCCTGCTTTGGGTGGATATTTACAGGAAACTGCTGGCAATCTGTTATTATTTGCCTCATGCAGTGCTTTAGCTGGTTTGGCTTTGTTGTGCCTTTTGCCCGTTGTTAATCCACCTATAAACCGACAAGCACATAGCAGCAGCCAAGAGCGATTTTGGCAATTATTAATTAGTCCTCGTGTACGTACACCAGCTATGATATTACTTCTGGTTGGTTTAGCTGTAGGGGCAGTACATACTTTTATTTCGTTGTTTATTAAATCCACCGGAATACAGTTAAATGCGGGATTGTTTTTTGCATCTGCGGCTGTGTCTAGCTTTAGCGTGAGATTGTTTGCAGGTCGCGCTGCTGACAAATATGGACGCGGTTTATTGATCACTATCAGCTTGATAGCTTATTCTATAGCGATCGCTTGCATCAGACAAGCAAACAATGCCCCTACTTTCCTCTTGGGAGGATTAATTGAAGGTGCTTCTAATGGTACAATATTCCCTATTATTGCTGCAATGATGGCCGATCGCTCCTTACCCCATGAACGAGGGCGGGTCTTCAGTGTATCCTTGGTAGGCTTTGATGTAGGTTTAATGATTGCTGGGCCAATTTTCGGTTTTGTGGCTGAAGCCGTAGGTTATCGTCAGATGTTTAGTGTGGCTATGGGTCTAAACGTCCTAGCCGTCATCATCTTCCTCACCCAATCCGGCAAAAATTTAGCTGATTCCTTCCGCTTTGCCCTTAGTCGTGGTCGGGATTTCTATTCTCTAAATCGTAATAATTCTTTAAACTAAAAAGTAAGCATTAAGCTATCCCCTGTAACAAGTTGGTAGCTTAATGCTTTTAGTAACGGGCGAGGAGGGATTCGAACCCCCGACACCGTGGTCCGTAGCCACGTGCTCTAGTCCACTGAGCTACACGCCCTTAACACTTTAATTATAGTAGCACAGCCTTTGCCAATTATGCAAGACCATTTTTCAGAAAATTTTTCTCACCTGACCCATCTCAATCAAACGGGGGAAGCGCAAATGGTAGATGTGTCTGCCAAAGTCCCCACTGTGCGGGAAGCCGTAGCCACTGCCAGAGTCAGGATGTTAGCAGAAACTTTTGCGGCTATTGAAGCAGGTAATACCCCCAAAGGTGATGTCTTAGCCACTGCCAGATTAGCGGGAATTATGGCGGCTAAACAGACATCTAATTTAATTCCCCTGTGTCATCCCTTGCCTTTGCAAAAAATTACGGTAGTGATTGAACCGGATGCTCAACTACCGGGTTATCAAATTTTTGCTACAGTAAAAACTAAAGCGGAAACTGGTGTAGAAATGGAAGCTTTAACGGCTGTCTCCATTGCTGCTTTAACCTTATATGATATGGCCAAAGCTTTAGAAAAGTCGATCGCCATTGAATCGATTCGTTTGGTGAGTAAAACAGGCGGAAAATCTGGTGATTGGGGACTCTTAACTACAGACTAGGGGCTGGGGACTAGGAAAAAACTTGCACTCAATACCTAATACCCAGTCCCCCTTTTGGTCAATAATTTATTGAATCTCCCCTAGAGCTTTGTTTAAATCAGCTGGATTGTCGTATTCTTCATCTTCTGGTAATTGTTCCAGTAGTGAAAGAATCTCTTTATCTGCCCCTTGTTTTTTAGCGTGTTGAATTAATGTGTCCCTTCCAGCCGGATAATCAACACCTTTAAGATGTTTTTGGATTTCCACGGGATTGGTTTTAGTCATGTTTATCTACCAATAAAGTTCTACTCCATCTTCACAAGTTGATTTACTAGCTCCCTCTATCATGAAGATGAATAATTCTTAATCTGATCAAGGAAAAAGTTCAGCCAATTGGTTGATGAAATAACTGCTTTGTATTTAATAATTTCCTACTGATAAATGTCCAAATTTATTAAGAATTTAGTAGTCAGTAGCCAGGAGTCAGAATACTTGTCAAATCAAAAATTTAAACGTTCGATGCTTTGTGAAAATCATTAACCCAATAGCTGGAAGCTTTGTTAATTCTGGATTCTGGATTCTGGATTCTGAATCCTGACAAATTTATTATTAAATTAGAAAGCAGAAGTCATTAGATAGAGAGCAGTTATAGCAGCAGATTACCCTAATTATAACTTCAGAGAGGCCAAAGAGAAAAGCTTTTTTAAAGACTAAATTCTGACAATTTTCGACTAATTTTGGCTCTACTGTTCCTTTTATGCAAAACAGTATTTAGTAGGTTGGGTTGAACGTTCGCTGTAAGGATTCAGAATTCAGAATTCAGAATTCAGAATTAAAAAGACTTTAAGAGTCAAGCTGACTGAGATTCTCCAAATATCACTACTATCGATTCCTCTTTTGGTAACTATTCTGGCTCCTGGCTCCTGACCGGAGGCGGAGCGTCTCCGGCTCCGCTCCTGAATTCTTACCGTTCGCTTCCGCGTCCCGTAGGGAAGTTAAACCCAAAAAATGCCGGGAAATGTTGGGTTTACTCCCTCAAACCAACCTACAAAAATTAAATTAATATTGTTTACCATAAGGGGAGCAGTAGAACCCTAATTTTGACAATTGGCTAAACCTAAGAGCTTTAAGTATTGCAAAAGCAGATTAGAGTAGCTATTGGTGTATACACAAAATTAAGACTTTTAACAATTTCCT
>DATGXQ010000543.1:0-4993 GCA_035298905.1 Nostocaceae cyanobacterium
GCCCTATTGGGGGATATTTTGGGGCTAATTAAGTCTTTTTTTTTAATAAAAATTACTTCAGATAATATATTTTTTTATTTTAAAATTAATTTTTGTTAATTTAGCTCTACAGCAATCCTAAATGAAATATGAGAAAAAGCAATAACCGCCATTGTTGCAAGGTACTACCATACTTTAATCCCTAGAAACTAAATGACTGCTTACCCAATACCCAGGTATCATCAAATAGGACTGCTATAGCTGATTTATCAACTGAAAAGTTTACACTCGTGACTCACTAAATTTTAGTACCATTTCTAGATTTGAGTTTCTTATTTTTCACTCTGGTTTGCGGTAAACTTTTCTTATCTTTATAGAAGTAACATATTTCAACTAGCGTCGGCCATATTTCTAGAGAAGCATGAAATTGACTGATCACATCATCAACAATTCTAGATACATTTTGCTGAAAAAAATCAGGCTCAAAGCCATAAAATACTCTTGATAAATTTCCTGCAAATAATTTTAGAGATTGCTGACGCTCTGCATTTTCAGTAGACATTGCAGCTTTGATAACTTGGGAATGAATGCCAGATATTTTTTCCAGAATCTCTTCCGAATCTAGTAACGTCACCTCACCGGAATAATGAAATTTTATCCCCAAATCATCAAGATGATAAACACTGTTTTTAATCTTCTTCTTAAGCAGATTACTTATTTATTCATTAAATATTTCACTGGCTAAGGGATTACGCATATAATTGTTGCGAATATGGTTTTGAACAGCATCAACATGTGCAGCTACAATTCCGTCTTGCTGAATCCAAAGCCTATATATATAATCCTCAAATCTTAAGCGAGTGGGAAAGAAAGGTGGTAGCCCTAATTGATTATCATATCCAGCAACACCACAATCTATCCTCCAATTTTTATTAGTAATCACTGGTCTAAAATTAGTCAAAATATAAAAATCATTCAGGTCATTGGGACTGATTTGATTTTCATCATTAAGATACAAATGTACAAAATCAAGTGTATCAATATCATTAGTTCCTGTCCGAAAAGTTTGAGCAATCTTGACAATAGCATTATTTAATACTCTACCTTTTTGTAATAACAAAGAGTTTTCTATATGGCAATAAATAGCCTATATTAACTTAATTATGAGAATTAAAATTGAGATTTTCCAGGCAACTTTTCCATTATTTATTTACTTACAGTTGCCTTGATTTGATTACTTAACTTGCTTTCTTGAGGGTGTCTAAAGCTAGATTTAGTTTCAAGACATTGACTCCTGGTTCACCAAAAATACCCAGAAATCGCCCATCTATATTTTGACTAATTAAAGTTTCTAACTGTTGAGGTTGGAGTCCTCTAACTTTTGCTATCCGGTCAATTTGAGCTTTCGCAGCTGCTGGAGTAATGTGCGGATCAAGGCTAGAACCGGAGGTGTAGACTAAATCACCTGTAGGTAGGATATCGGCTTTTTTCAAACGATGAAAATCACCTTCTATCTTTTTACTGGGGTCTGGGTCATCTTTACCTCTAATACGTTCTAGTAATGCTATGTTACTGGGAGCTAAATTACTTGCACCAGAAACACCAGTTTTTAAAACACCAGCCTCATCTTTTTGGGGATTGGCGGTACTGTAATTAGTGGTACTAGGACGGCTGTTAAAGTAGCGTTCTGAGGTAAAAGGTTGACCAATTAAAGCAGAACCCATAACTTCACCTTGACTATTTTTAATTAAGCTACCGTTTGCCTGATAAGGAAATATTACTTGACCAATAGCAATCATGAAAAATGGATAAATTATTGCCCCAATTACCCAAGTTACTAAAGTAGAACGGACGGCTTTATTAATATCTCTGGTAAAACTCATTAGAATTTCTCCGGGATAAACATGACAAAAAACAAATATGTAGAAAGAGAAAAAGTTGCTATTCCTAATAGTCCTAATGACCAAGCTTGATGACGAGAAAATTGCTCATCAGTGGCAGCATAAACAACAGGTGCAACTACAAGATTAAAACAGATAGCGAGGAAGAGGTATAAAGGCAGTTTTCTTTTCTGCCACCTTGAATAAAGTTCCCATATTGCTTCCAACAATTCTATAAAAATTTGGGGTAGAAGAATCGGTTTCATAGTTGTGATAGATGATCAAAAGTTAAGATAAAGGTAAAACAACATCTATGAGTTTGATGGCAATGAAAGGGGCAATAATTCCGCCAACTCCATAAATAAAAATGTTCCGTCTGAGGAGTTGATCTGCTGTGAGGGGACGGAACTGTACACCTTTGAGAGCTAAGGGAATGAGGGCAGGAATAATTAAGGCGTTATAAATTAGTGCAGAAATAATGGCTGATTGGGCGCTTTTGAGTCCCATGATATTTAATGCCCCAATTCCGGCTGCACCAAAGATTGTGGGAATGATGGCAAAATATTTAGCAATATCATTGGCGATCGAAAATGTGGTCAATGCCCCACGAGTAATTAGTAGCTGCTTACCTATAGTCACCAAATCAATCAACTTTGTGGGATCAGAATCTAAATCCACCATATTGGCTGCTTCTTTGGCGGCTTGTGTGCCGGAGTTCATGGCTAAACCGACATTAGCTTGTGCCAGTGCTGGGGCATCGTTTGTACCATCACCAGTCATTGCCACTAATTTACCGCCGGATTGTTCAGTACGAATGACGCTAATTTTGTCTTCTGGTGTCGCTTCAGCAATAAAATCATCAACACCGGCTTCTTGGGCAATTACCGATGCTGTAATGCGATTATCACCGGTGAGCATGATAGTTTTTACACCCATGCGTCGCAGTTGATCAAATCTTTCTTTGAGTCCTGGTTTGACAATATCTTTGAGATAAATCACGCCATAAATTTGGTCATCTTGACAAACTGCTAAAGGTGTACCACCCAAGCGGGAAACTTTCTCATAGGCTGCATCAAGTTCTGGGGAAACCTTACCACCACGAGAACGGACAAAACCTTTGATTGCGTCTACTGCTCCTTTACGGATTTCGCTACCATTGGGTAAATTAGTGCCACTCATCCGGGTTTTGGCGGAAAATTCTACTCCTTCGGCTGTATTCAGGTCGAAATCTACTTGAATGCCATATTTCTGGGCGAGGGAAACGATCGATCTTCCTTCGGGTGTTTCATCAAATACACTGCCAGCGCGGGCAATATTTGCCAGTTCTTCTTCTGAATAGCCGTTGACAGCCAGAAACTCATCAGCCATACGGTTGCCCAAGGTGATTGTCCCTGTTTTATCTAAAACCAAGGTATTGATGTCACCGCAAGCTTCTACAGCCCGGCCAGAGGTGGCTATGACGTTAAATTGGGCGACTCGATCCATGCCAGCAATACCGATCGCACTGAGTAAACCGCCGATAGTTGTAGGAATCAAAGCCACCAATAGGGATATTAAAATGGCGATACTAGCACCTGCACGTAAACTATTCCCAGCTTCCACACTAAAGACGGTGCTAATAAAAGTGGCAATGTAACCGACAAAGGGAGGCATAGTCGCCACAACAATTAGAAATACTTGGGTGAGTACGGCTAATAATACCGTCAAGGCAATTTCATTCGGTGTTTTTGTGCGTTCTGCACCTTCTACCAGTGCAATCATGCGATCGATAAAGCCTTGTCCTGGGTCAGCCGTAATGCGAATAGTTAGTTCATCGGAAAGGAGACGTGTACCACCTGTAACGGAACTGGCAATATCTGTACCTGGCTGTTTGAGTACGGGTGCTGATTCTCCAGTAATCGCCGATTCATCTACCGAACCGATGCCTTGGATCACTTCCCCATCAGCCGGAATCATATCACCAGCGATCGCTTTAACGATATCTCCCCGACGCAAATCTGTAGAATTAACTTGCAAAATTGAACCATCGGGCAAAACTTTACGGGCATTACTATCAGAACGAGTAGACCTTAGTGAATCTGCTTGAGCTTTTCCCCTTCCTTCTGCCACAGCTTCCGCAAAATTAGCGAACAGAACTGTAAAAAACAGAATTAAAGTAATTAAACCATTTAACAATCTTTGCTGATTTATATCTACTTTAATTGTGCCGAATAGATTTGGATCTAGTGTCACCAAAAAAGTAACGATCGTTCCCAGCCACACCACAAACATTACTGGATTTCTGACAGTAATTCGCGGATCTAATTTAATAAATGATTCCTTAATCGCTCTTTGATAAAGTCCCCGCATATCCGCCTTGGGAGTATGTTTGCGCGACTCACGAGTTCCGCGAGGAAGAGAAGATAGTTGTTTGTTTGTCTTCATAGGAAAATTAGTTTAACTATTCACACCAACTTTTGAATTTTGTTGGCGAAGCCTTGCCGAAGGCTATTTTGAATTTTGAATTTCCCTTACCCAATCCCTTTACCAATCCAGAAAGCTTCACCAATGGGACCTAATGCTAAAACAGGGAAAAATGTCAAAGCCCCCAAGATTAAAATCACGCCAGCAGTCACACTGATAAATAGTCCTGTATCTGTGCGTAATGTCCCCACAGTGTAAGGAACAGATGGCTTGCGAGACATACTATCAGCCAGTAACAATAAACCAATCACCGGAATGTAGCGTCCTGCTAATAGACTAAAAGAGGTGCTGAGATTCCACCACAAAGCAGTGATAGTTGGTTTTGCACCCGCAGCAATAGCTAATGGTGACGGTTGAGAATCTCCTAAACCTTCAAAACCAGAACCATTATTAGCCGCCGCCGATGCATATTCATAGATAACTTGAGCAAAACCGTGAAAACCAGGATTACTAATTCCTGCTAATTGATCAGGAAATGCTAAAGCTATTCCCGCCGGAATCATAATCGCAATGGGATGAACTAACAAAATTAAAAAACTCGCCAGCACTACTTCCCTTTTTTCGATTTTTCTACCTAAAAATTCTGGTGTTCTGCCCACCATTAAACCTGTAGCAAATACCGCTAAAATCAAATATGCAAATAGGTAGGCTGTTCCCGTACCTTGTCCACC
>DATGXQ010000544.1:0-4763 GCA_035298905.1 Nostocaceae cyanobacterium
AGGATTACAGAGTTTTTGAAGCTCAAAAAGTGCAAAGTTTTTACTAGGAGGGGTTTAAAAACCCTGCATTTTGGTCTGACGAATAGGGAAATTTACGCTTAACAGATAGTTGAAACTGTTCCCTGTTCCCTGTTCCCTGTTCCCTGCCCTCACTAATAACTTATTCAGCAAGCCCTAAGTAACTGTAATTAACGTTAGTTTGTTCAAGGTTTAGGGTAGTATAAATTACCGAAAAGACTAATTTAACCTGAATAATGTCAACAGTCGTACTTTCTTCACATACCAGTGCATTTATCATATCTAGACAGTATGATCATCTAACAACCCCAGTTGCTTTACTCCTCTTGAGTATGCTTAGTTCAACCAGCAGCACCTTTATTGTGTGTAACCTCAAGCAATGCTGGGAAGAAATTTGGGGGGTATCTACTCCTGTTCTCAAAGAGAATTTATTTGTTAGGATAATTGCGCTTGGTTTACTTCCAGAGATGGATGGTTGATCTGATAGTTTTATATTCTTACAACTTACAGATCAGCAACCAAAACAAGCAATTTACGTAAGTATTCAGAATCCAGAATCCAGAATTCAGCATTAAAGAGACTTTTACAGTCAAGCTGAATGATTCTCCAGAAATATTACTACTATCTATTCCTGATTGGATCAGCATTCTGACTTCTGACTCCTGACTCCTGAATTCTTACCAATTTACTCTAATTGCATATTTGCTTAACCTTCATTGAGGTAGAGATAGATATAGCAATCCTAAATCATTTATGAACACTTCCTGTTCCCTGTTCCCTGTTCCCTGTTCCCTGTTCCCTGCTGATACGTTTTTTGTAAAGAGGTTGTAAAGATAGACCAAATATCTCTGATAGCTGATAAAAAAACAGTATAGATGAGTATTTCCATTCAGTCGGTTTCAAAGTTACTACTAATGGATATTCAATAACTGAAGATTCTCTCAGTAGAGAGGAGCATCAAGAATAAGAAACTACAGCACTTTTGGGGTAAATGAAGTACAGACGTTTATAACAAAGCCTGATGTTAAAGGAGTTTCAACCCTGTTCCCTGTTCCCTGCTGTATTAGGTTAGTAATGAGAAAATGAAACAATCTATAAAACGGAGGTGAACAGAAAAAGAATACTAATCTATGATTAAGACTGTCGGCCATTGGCTAGTCATACTGTTATAAAAATATAGTAAGGATTTAGTTCACGGAGTATTACCGTAGGCTAGACAGAATCCAGTATCAACAATAGACAAAGCTTACAGCTATCGAGATAATAACTTTCACGCAATATTGAGGGTTTAAATTCTTGATTTGACAAGCATTCTGAACGGTAATTACTCCACTTGGGGAAAAGACCGCATTGACTCCTAACTCCTGAACTCTGACAAAGTATAAGTAATAAATATTAAGAATATTACTATGATGATTTCACAAAATTGGGGTGAACAAGAAATGATTACAGCCGGAATAGAAAGCAAAATAAACCGATTAGAATCTATTGTAGAGCAAATAGGTGAGGCTGTACTTTCTACAACAGAAACAATTGAGTGTTTAGCCCAAAGAATAGAAACTCTCAGTTTGCAGGTAGAAGCACAGGGAAAACAAATACAGCAACAAGGATATCAAATTTTTGCCTTGTGTGATGCGGTGCAAAGTCTAGCTGAATCTCAAAAAAATTCTTTGCAGCAAATAAATCAGTTAACGCAAACCTTGGAAAGATTAACATCTTTACTAGAAAATTCCGATGATTAAACTTTCAGCATGGTTACAGCAATTTTACCAGAAAAGCAAACATCTACATCACTGCCAGGAGTGCGATCGCGTTTCCCATATTCCCCCACATAATAAAAATTATCACCTTCAACTCGATAGCTGACGGGTAAAGGTTTAGTGCAAGGTTGACAAAAAACAATCTCTGGTTCTGCTTCCTCTGGTAAAAGATGGGGTAAGTTCACATTCCAAAAGTAACCCGGTGTTAACGGACGCTTTAGTAAATCTGCTAAAACTGTGGAAGTAAATTTTGCTGCTAAATCCCAATTAAAATTTAACTTGCCTTTGCGATAGTGAGAAATAGCCACTCCCGGAATACCGTGTATAGCGGCTTCTCTCACCGCAGCAACCGTACCAGAAATATAACTATCAACTCCTAAATTACCACCCGCATTAATTCCTGACAAAACAAACTTGACATCTTGACAAATTTGTGTTGTGGCAATGCGGACACAATCAGCAGGAGTACCAGCGATCGCATACTCAAACTCTGAACGGCGCTGTAATCTAATCGGACTATGAGTTGTAACTTGATGTCCACAACCAGATTGATGTTCTAAAGGTGCAGCAATAATCACCTGTTCACCATTCACAGCTTTGAGTAAAGCTTGAATACCAGGTGCATCAATACCATCATCATTGGTCAGAATTATCGTCATAAGCAATTCAAAATACAGCAGGGAACAGGGAACAGGGAACAGAGTTGAAAATCTTTTAGTATATGGCTTTTGTCTTAAAGTTTGTACCTCATTTACCCGGAATCTGCTGTATTTGCACAGTGTCTCCTAGAGAAAAAATGCAGATGCAGTAAGTATTTTAACCATTAATTATATACACTTTAAATGCTTATCAGCTTACGGACTAGAGAACTCATAACAGCAAAAGAGTAGAACAACAGGAAAATTCTATCACCTCAAAAGTCATTTACATCAGCGTCCATCAGCGTCCATCCGCGTTCATCTGCGTTTAAATCTTAACTTGCCCGAAAAAAATTAATATAAATACACCCAGCAAACAGAAAACAGAGAAAAAATATATTTTTACAGTATATGAAAGCATCACCCGCGATCGTGATCTTAGGTCAAAATAGCACTACTATAGCCCGCCAAATCATCAGCGTCTTACCAGGAGCAAAACTATACGGTTTAGCCAGTCGTACCACTGAGGTAGATGTCAGTTTTGAGAATTTTGGCGAAACTGTACGCGGACTATTTGCCGCAGGTACACCGATAATTGGCATTTGTGCAGCCGGTATCCTGATTAGAACTATAGCACCATTACTGACCGACAAAGGACAAGAACCCCCAGTATTAGCGGTTGCTGAGGATGGGAGTGCAGTTGTCCCGTTATTAGGTGGTTTAAGCGGTGTCAATGATTTAGCGCGAAATATTGCCGAAGGTTTAAAAGTCTCAGCCGCAATCACTACCACCGGAGATATTCGCTTTCGTACCGCTTTATTATCTCCTCCCCCTGGTTACAAATTAGCTAACCCAGAAGATGCGAAAAAGTTCATTGCTGATTTGTTGGCAGGGGCAACAGTAAAATTAGACGGCAAAGCTGCTTGGTTAAATCAGAGTAAATTACCCATTCAACCAGATGGAGACTTAACCATCAAAATTACTGAAAAAAGCTATGCTCCTGCACCCAACTGTTTAGTTTATCATCCTGCGGTAGTAGCGATCGCCATTAGTGGGATTGCCGGAAAAGCCAAAGAAACGATCGCCTTAATACGCCAAATTTTAGCAGATGCCCAACTTTCACCCGCCGCCGTTGCCGGCATATTTGCCCCTTTGGATCTATCCGGTGACTATGCCATTCAACATGTCGCGGATGATTTGGGAGTGCCTACCCGCTTTTTTCCAGCCAAACATTTATCAGAACTAACTTCTAGAGGTTATAGCCTATCCCAAGCCATAGCCCTAGCGGCTACCCGCCTCTCAGGAAAGCTAATTTTTCCACCCCCACCTTATTCCATCTCTTCACCCATGGCCATAGCGATCGCATCCCACCTGATCAATCCTGATAAAATTGGGCAAACAAGGGGTAAATTAGCCATCATCGGTACTGGCCCTGGTGCATCTCACTGGATGTCACCGGAAGTTAAAGAAATACTCCACCAAGCTACCGACCTAGTAGGTTATAAAACTTACTTAGATTTAATTGGGAACTTAGCCCAAGGCAAACAACGCCATGAGTCAGATAATCGAGAGGAAGAAACCAGGGCCCAAGCTGCTTTAGACCTAGCTGCCCAAGGGCGATATGTAGCATTAGTTTCCTCCGGCGACCCTGGCATTTACGCCATGGCTACAGCCGTGTTTGAAGTCATAGACCGCTATCAAAAACCACAATGGCAAAATATTGATATTCAAGTTGCCCCCGGCATTTCCGCCATGCAAGCTGTTGCTGCTGCCATTGGCGCACCTCTAGGGCATGACTTTTGTGTAATTTCCCTCTCTGACATCTTAAAACCTTGGGAAATCATCGCCCAACGCATCGCAGCTGCTGCCCAAGCTGATTTTGTGATGGCTTTTTATAACCCTGTCTCCAAAGACCGCCTCTGGCAACTGGCAGAAGCCAAAAATATTTTGTTGCAGTATCGTCAACCAGATACCCCAGTCATTTTAGGACAAAATCTTGGCAGACTAGGACAACGAGTCAAAGTGACCACCCTCAACGAGTTAGACCCACTGGACGCTGATATGCGAACTACCATTATTGTTGGTTCTTCCCATACCCGCACAGTTCAACTGAGTGACGGTAATATTCGGGTTTATACCTCCCGTCGTTATAGGACAGAGTAGGAAGGGGGCAAAAGAGACGCTCTGACGCGGGGACGCGGAGAAAAAAGACGCGGGGATGCGGGGACAGAAAAGATTTTAGATTTTGGATGGAACAATCTAAAATTCACAATCGCAAATCCAAAATTGAATATTCTCCCCTCCCCGTGTCTCCCCTCCCCGTGTCTCCCCTCCCCGTGTCTCCCCT
>DATGXQ010000545.1:0-8712 GCA_035298905.1 Nostocaceae cyanobacterium
CCTCCCCCCTCCCCGTGTCTCCCCTCTTCCTACTACTAATTCCACTGCCAAGGAGTAACTTCTAATTCACCGTTGGGTTTGAAAATAACTTGGAAATGGGCTAGAGGTTCTTTATTTTTGAAGGCATCCACATTAGAGTCATAGGCAGTTTTAAACAACTGCGGTAATGGCGTTTCTTTTTGATAATCAAAAGCCAACTGGTTTTGGGCTTCATAATCAGCCACCAGACCATCTTTGTTGACTGCTACCCGATATTTCAAATCTTTAGTAAAGGTCGGCTTCACACTCCAATTTTGACGAATCGTGTTCCGAAGTTCTTTATTTAAGTTTTGAACTGTGTTAGAGTCGGTGATTTTTTCACCAACTACCCCTGGAGTTGTGGCGTATCCATTCCAAGGACTGACTTCTAATATCCCTCGTTTAGTAAAGACTACTTTAAATTGGCCGATCGGCTCATTGGGTGTACGGCGATTAGCAGGGTTGTACAATAAATTTGGTAAAGGTGTCTGATTTAGCAGATCATTTGCCTCTTTGTTGACAGATTTAAAGCCAACAATACTCCCATCACCTGCTACACCCAAGCGATAGATTAAATCATTTTGTAAGCCAGAACGATTTGTCCAAGCAGGGTGAATTTGGTTATAAACAATGCGATTTAATGCCTTTAATTGAGAGGCATCGGTAATTTCCGGTACAGTTTTTAACAGAGCCTCTAAATCCGTAATTGTCGGTAAGGCTGTAGGTGTGGGTGTAGCTTCCGAGGTCGGTGTGGTTGTGGGTGTAGGTTCTGAGGTTGGTGTGGTTGTGGGTGTAGCTTCCGAGGTTGGTGTGGTTGTGGGTGTAGCTTCTGAGGTCGGTGTAGTTGTGGGTGTAGCTACAGGGATGGGTGTGGGAGTAACATTTGTAGTTGTACTAGCCTGTTCTTCTGGTTCAGTTTTTGGCTGTGGTAATTTTGGTGCAGGAATTAAACTCAAAGCAAAGGCTGCGGCTGCCAAACTGGTGACACCTACAGTTGCGGGTACAGCTTGCTTCAACACAGCCTGACTTGTACCACCATAACGTCTAGTGACTGGTTGTAGCTCCAGTGATAACTCTGGTAATGTTTGGGTATCAGCAAAAAACTGGTCTATCGCTTCAACTAAATCAAACAACTGCACTGTATTCAATTCAACTTGAATTGGTGCTTGTTGACCGGAGTTAGCCTCAAAACCATTGGTGGCAATTTCTGAATGTACAACTAATCGATGGCAGTTATTATCAATTTTCTGTAATTCTACTAATTCTGTTTCATGATTATGAGCTTGAGGGTTAGGGACATTACTTAAATGCTCTTGAGCGTAGGCACTAACTGCCCTCACCAAGCTTTCAAAAAATTCCCGCCCACCAGAAATAGGCTGATTATAGTTAGATAAATAACATTCTGCATTGACCAAGATAGATAATTCTGGGCGCAGTTCTTGGAAATGTGCAGCCCTAGTGACATCGCTTAACCCTTCTAAGAGTAGCGTACAATTAGGTAGACTGTACTTACGTTGGATGTTCATTCTACTTCACCGTCAAAAAGACTAATCCAGAACCTCTGCATACCAGCTGTACCAGTACAAAATAACAATTGCCCTAATAAATCTATAGCTAGTTCGTCTAATTTTTGATCAGAATTTAATGCTAACAGGCCGGAGCGCCGGGCATTCATCCGGCTTTTAAAGTGCGCTCTGAACCGTTCTAAGTAATTAGCTAGACGGAGGTTTTGTTCTGGAGGAATTTGCTTTTCATACATTTGTTGATAGATCATTAGTAGTTGGCGGATAACAACAGTTAAGCGCCGGGCAATGTAACAGGCAATGACTACTAAAGCTTTGGCTTCGAGAATAGTTAAGGGGCGGCGCACATGCGCTCGGCGTATGGGGTTGGAACTTCGCATCCGCCATAAATTTACCCGATTTTTAATAATTCCTTTGAGGTCTAATTCTTCAGCAAAAGCCAAGATGGCTTCAGAACCGCCTAGCTCTAAAGCTTCAATTGCTAGTAAAATTAAGTCTATTTGCACTCTAGTTCGACGCGGGCATCCCTGGGAAGCGATCGCAGGATCTGGTAGAGTGTCCAGAATCATGGGCATTACTTTAGCGGTGGGACTATTGAACGGTGGTGAACTTGCGGAGACATTCATTCTATAAAATACCTTGTGTGATGCCAATAAACTGAGTGAAACAAAATTTTAAGCTCAATGGACAAACTAGAAATTTAGATTGGTAAGGGGATGAGAGCTTGGTACATATACTACTTACTCTTTTTTTCCATAGTTTTCTGCATCTAGAAGAAATTTGAATTAGCTATTAGCTATCATTAGTCAGCTTTAAAGCAACATCAACGAATGAAAAAGGCCAAACATTAGTGATTTAGCTTGCTGACGACTGAAGAAAGATGACGAAAACATTAGCCATAATTATCCAGCGTATGACATTATAGTGTACGATTTCTCAGGTATCTGCCTGAAAAATACTATTGTTATCTGATCTGTCAACTCTGATGGCAATTGTGGCGCTAAAGTTCACTGCCCTCCACTGAAATCTTTGCTCTTGCCGTTTTATGGATTTAAAGTCTCTCATTCGTGATATACCAGATTTTCCCCAACCCGGAATTTTATTCCGAGATATTACCACTCTGTTGCGCGATCGCGATGGACTAAACTACACTATTGACCTTTTAGCACAAAAATGCCTCGACTTTGGGATCAAAGCTGATTACATCGTAGGAATGGAATCGCGGGGATTTATTTTTGGCGCGGCTTTGGCTTATAAATTAGAGGTGGGTTTTGTTCCCGTCCGCAAAAAAGGTAAATTACCAGCAGCAGTTCACAAAATTGAATATGAACTAGAGTATGGTACAGACATCTTAGAAATACATCAGGATGCTTTAGAACCAGGCAGTCAGGTTTTGATTATAGATGATTTGATTGCTACTGGTGGTACAGCAAGCGCTACAGCGAAGCTATTGCACAAGATAGGCTGTGAGTTAGTAGGATTTGGATTTATTATCGAACTAAGGGATTTACAAGGACGTAAACATCTACCAGATGTACCGATTATCTCGCTAGTGGAGTATTAGTTAGCGGGTGACGGGAGACGCACAGAGGGGAGACGCGGTGTTCGCGGAGCGTCTCCGCAAGGAGAGGGGAGAAATAATTTTTTAATTCCCTACACCCAATACCCAATACCCCGTACCCCATACCTCGTACCCCATACCTAACGACTAGAACTTATGACATCGACAAGAACTGATTTAGAGACATTTGGGAACTGGCTGATTAGGCTAGTCACCAATGAAACTTTTGTATATGTGATAAAAAGGCTGTTGCAGGCACTATTGACAATTTTCTTAGCGTCTGCTTTAGCATTTTGGATTATGAAAGTTACTCCAGGGGATTTTTTGGATACTTTAAGACAAGATCCAAAAGTAAGCCGCGAACGACTTGAACAAATCCGCCAACTGTATGGTTTAGACAAGCCTGATTGGCAGCAGTTTTTACGTTGGTTAACTCTGGTTGTGACTCAGGGAAATTTTGGCATCAGTTTAGCCTATCAGCGTTCTGTAGCGTCGCTGTTGTGGGAGCGAGTACCAGCTACTTTATTATTAGCGATCGCCTCTTTAATTGTCACTTGGGCGATCGCCATTCCTTTAGGCATTATCGCTGCTATTAAACAGAATCGGGCTATAGACCGGATTTTACAAGTAGTCAGCTACACAGGCCAAGGTTTTCCTAGTTTTATTACCGCTTTAATTTTGTTGTCTGTAGCTCAATTTACTACCCCACTGTTTCCTGTGGGAAATATGACCAGTATCAATCATAGCGAACTTACGTGGCTGGGCAAAATCTTAGATATAATTTGGCACATGATTTTACCTGTAGCTGCGCTTAGTCTCACCAGTTTTGCTGGTTTACAGCGTATCACTCGCGGCGAATTACTAGATGTATTACGCCAAGATTATATTCAAACTGCCCGCGCTAAAGGACTCCCAGAAAATCGCGTTATTTATGTTCACGCACTGCGAAATGCTATTAATCCCTTGATTACTCTCTTAGGTTTTGAAATAGCAGGTTTATTAGGTGGTGCATTTATCACTGAATCTTTCTTTAACTGGCCAGGTTTAGGGAGATTAACTTTACAAGCAATCACCGCTAAAGACGAATATTTATTTATGGGTAGTTTGGTGATGAGTGCAGTAATGTTGAGTTTTGGTAATTTAGCAGCCGATTTACTACTAAAATTTGCTGATCCTCGGATTAAATTAGAAAATTAGTTATTGGCTATTGAATTAATAAGCAGTTATTTGAATGTTGTACGAGCATTTTGAATTTTGAATTTTGAATTTTGAATTGTTCCCATGCTTTCGGAAGTTTATTATTTAGTGCGATCGAAAACTGATGGACGTTATCTTACAGCACGTCCTGATGGTGAAGCTTCTGGTTATTTGTTGCTATTTCGAGAAAATTTTGATGCGCTTAGTTATCTCAACACTCACGCAGGTGACTTAGCTAGTCGTTTGACTGTAGAGTCTATTTCCGGTTCTCAAATCGGAGGTTTACTCAAGCGCTGGGGTTTTCTGGGTGTAGGTATTGTCAATGACCCTTTATTACCAAAAATCGAATTTTTGCAACAGAGTTAATTAAAACAAAGTTAACTGTTAACTTTATTATTTCAAGATAATCAACTAGGTGGATGCCAACCAGCTTCAACCCAATTTCTACGCACAGTTACAGCTAGACTATTATTTAACCTCAATGCCCTAACTGTAGCACGACCACAGGCAGTTATACCGATGATTTTACTCCCTCATCGTCCCAAGTAAAATGTTCTTTCCACTTTTGTTGACGTGGATTAAAAAGAGAAACTATTTCACCATTTTCAGGATCTAAACCCTGAGTTTGTGTCCATTTATATTGATTAAATAACTCACAAGCTAAACACAGATTATCTTCTGTATCAACTCCTCCTTTTACCAAAGGTTGTATATGGTCAATTTGTAATCTACCCATAATATAATCTTGGTAACTTAGGCAATATTCACAGCGATTTTCTGCCCGTTGTCTAACCCTTTCGCGGACTGCTTCAGATATAGAACTCATGGCAATATAGGAGTTATTAATTTTCTTTTAACAGCTTCTGCTAATCCTTCCGACTTTCTTAATTGTCCAATTTGATAAATAGATATTAAAACTAAAAGTTCATAACGTTCAGTTTCAGTCAATCCTGTATTTTTACCCTTCGCTTGTAATTCTCCTAAACGCTCATTTTGTGTAGCATCCATTTTTAAGTTCGCTAATTCGATGACTTCCTGATCTGAAAGCCCATTAATTTGAGAATTAACGCTGATTTCTGAAAGATTATTAAAGTTTGGTAAAACAATTTCCAGAGTATCAACTAAAACTTCTGATATATCTCTCGATGTAGCTTCTCCCAAACGTTGGGCAGATTCAACTAGATTTTCTGATAAGTTGATAGTGATTGGAACATCCATAAGATTTACCACACTTATACAAGAGATAATTTTATTATGTTTAAGTATAGAACAAGATAATCAAGTTTTTTTCTATTTTAACTTAAAACCAATTGTTTCTACTTGCTGCTCATTCTTCACCTAAAATCATCGCTTCGACTTCCTTTTTTGCTTGTTCTAATTCTATTTCTGCTTCTTGTTGCAGTTGTTTTGCTTGATGACGGATAGCGGTAATATGCGCTGCAATTTCGATTTGTTTTTCTAAAGGTGGTAGAGGTATTACAAGAGATTTATATTCTTCTGCATTAATATTCGGCTGTCCAGTGATTCTTTGAATTGCTTTAACCCATTGTTTATAAGGTTTAGATTGCAAATAATAGAAAATGTAGTCAGGTAGGGCTTTGTTAGTATCAATAATAAATCTAATCATATATCCTGCATAAAAGCATTTGTAATCTACACTGTCCGATTTATGTAAATACGATTTACCAACTGTATTACCACTTCTGGCAATAAGTAAATCGTTATTTTTTAATATATATTTATCTTCGATTTTGTTAGCAGTAACGCCTAATTCTTTAATTAAAGAACCTATATTATCAATATCTGTGATACGAATATACCTTGGTAAATCATTATTTATTCTTGGTATTCCTGCCTCATTCGCTCCATATTGAGGATTTTGAGTTAGCAAATATCTTAGCTGAAGAGTATTAAATTTAGACTTTAAAACTTGTTGATTATATAATGCTATCTCTGGATCAAATCTTCCCCCGGAAATGTCGCTTAATTTGCGGTAAAAGATGCGATTTTGAATAGTGTTGTCTTCTGGTTCTGGTAGTTCAATTCCCAATTCACCAAGCAAGTAATTATCTATACTATCTAACAAGCGTTTAGCTTCTGCCTCTTTTTGCTTTTTAGTAGTATAGGCAGCATCCATTTTAGCAACTATTTGGTTTTGTATTGCTAGAGGTGGAATAATGATAGGATATTTCTTTAAATTACCTATTACTACTCTTCCTCTAGTTGCCCCTGAATCAAGTCTCCAAAATAATCGCTGCCCAATATTTGTATTTATATAGGTAACAATATATTGTGCTGTGCAGTCATCTTTTTGTACACTTAATGCTGCTAAATCGCCTCTAATATTGGCTTCAATAATACTAGCAGGAACTACACTAGCTGCACCCATAGTTGCCCCTGTTTTAGCAATAACTACATCACCAGGCAAAATTTTTGATCTTGCTATTTTTTGATGTGCTTCTTCGGTAATGTAAATTAGTTCATCAGTCTTAATTGATCCCTCACCTCTTGTTATATCAGCAACACGAATGAAAGGGATTCCATTATCAACATAATCTTTTGCCTGGATTGCACTGCCAAATGGACCATCTACTATTCTGGTGCAAACATTATCTAATATTTCTAGACGATATGGCGAATTTTTCAACAACTTCAAATCATTAGAATGACTTGGATGATAATACTCACAATCAAGTCTCTCTTTTAATTGTTTTCTCAGAACAAAAAAAATCTTATTCTCATCTATATCAGGACTTAAAAAAAAATTATCCTTTCCTGCTTCTATAGCTTCAATAAACCTAGCCAGTTCTTGAGTGATAAAATCTAACTCATTATTATTAGTCGGCTTTCCTGTCGCATCATAGCCGATATCTTCAGCTATAGCCATAAAAATAGGATAATCATCAAGACTTGTTTGTTTTTTAGCAAAATATAACTCGCTCAAAGTTTCTTTGAGTGTTTCTATCTTTTCGTTATATTCAGCAGTTACCTCTTTCTTCCATTCCTTATAAGCTTCTGAATCAGTCAAAGCTTTACCTGTTAAACCTGCTGGATTTTCAAAACCACGTAATTCTTTAATATGCTGATTCTTCTCTTTATCAATTTTCTGTAACTGTTTTAAATAATTATTTTCTTCCTTAATACTATCTTGTAGATCAAATTTTTGCTTTCTAATCCTATCTCTAGTCGCTTCACTATGCTTTTTCAGAAATAGAATAGAACTTTTTACACCTGCACCTGTAGCCTGAAAAGTGCTTTGGGGTAAAGAAACAACAGCCACAATTCTGTATCTTTCTTCAATTTCATCTCGCACATATTGTAAACTAGAATTAGTCAAAATCCCATCCGGTAAAACAATCGCTAAATACCCACCTTCAGTTAAAAAGTTATGACATTGTTCAATAAATAAAATCTCTGTATTTAGCGATTCCCTGCGGGTAATTTTACTCTTAGGATTTAGCCAGTCTTCAGCCTTCAATGCAAAACCGTATTGGTTCATATAGGCTTGTTCTGTTTGTTTAATCACAGAACCAAATGGGGGATTAGTAATAATAAAATCAAACCGATTTTCAGCAAAACCATGATTATTAGTTCTAGCAATTAAATCTTTACTTTCTAGTAAACCATCAGCCGCTATGACATTAGTATGTCCATCATCATGAATAATCATATTCATTTTAGCAACACGGGCAATCTGTTCGTTAATTTCTATCCCATATAAATTATTTTCGGCGAAATCATGCCAGTGTTTATAATGTTGATTATATTCTTTAGGATCGTTTTCGTAATTAGGGTAATATTCGCTGGCTTCTTTTCTGATTTTATCTAGTGCATGAAGTAAAAAACCACCACTCCCGCAGGAAGTATCTAAAACTAGAGAATTATGTTTAATCGGTAAAACATCGACAATAAATTTAACAATAGCGCGGGGTGTAAAATATTGACCAAAATCTCCCCGGAAAAATGAACCCATGAAGGTCTCAAAAGCTCGTCCTTTACTGTCTAAATCGGTATCACCTAAATTAATACTTTCCAAATAACCGACAACAGTTTTGAGTTTTTCAGGACTTAAACGAATATCATCTTTAAAAACTTCTGGGTCTTTTTTCCGTCCTTCTTCATAAAGCTTTTTAATGCGGTTACTTAATTCTTGGTTGGTTGTTTCTTCATCTTTTTCGCGGAAGATTTGAAAATCATAAGGTTCACCAGCTTTGCGGGGTTTACGTTCATCCCAAATCTTACAAAAAATCAGTTTATCTAGTTCGTCAAATGCTTCTGATGGGTTGAGTTGTCCACCTCCCCACAGTGCTTGATGCGCTTGTTTAAATATCCTTGTTAGTTCATCTTCAACAACTATTTTTAATTCAAATAATTTTTGTCCGTTGGAAATTCCACCATTTTTAGCATATTTAT
>DATGXQ010000546.1:0-23505 GCA_035298905.1 Nostocaceae cyanobacterium
AAAATGGGCGGTTAGAAACCGCGTCTACACAAACAAAACCCACCTGCGTGGGTTTGAAAACCTTGATTTTTCATTAGTCCGCGTAGGCGGACTTTGCCTGTGTAGCCACGAATTCTATTCGTTAGGGCTTAAGTTTACACCTATGGGCAATGCCATGTCCTGTTCAATGTTGTGTATTATTAATGGTTTGTAGATTAAAATCCGAGTTTTTGTAAAACTGGTTTTGTGGAAACAATATGACGTTCTAAACCTAATTCTTTAGGGCTAATTCCTAGTGCTAATGCGATTAATTGGGGTAAATGTAAAATAGGTAAACCTAATTTTTTACCGATGACTTTTTCTACTTCTGGTTGACGAGAATCTAGGTTTAAATGACATAATGGGCAAGGTGTAACTATACAATCAGCACCATTATCTATGGCATCTTGGATGTGTTTACCTGCCATTTGAAAAGATTGTTCTGTGGCATAACTAGAAAGTGGCCAGCCGCAACATTGAGTTCTACCACGATAGTAAACTGGTGTTGCACCTACTGCCTGAAAGACATTTTCCATTGCTTGGGGGTTAAAAGGGTCTTCAGGAAAGGATTTTTGGCTGCGGAGGAGATAACAGCCATAGAAAGCGGCACATTTTAGATTGGTGAGTTTGCGAGTGATGCGATCGCTAATTCTTTCTAAACCATAATCCGCTACTAAGGCATAGAGCAAATGTCTTACTTCTGTACTTCCCTTATAAGGTGAACAACCCTCTTGTTGTAACAAACCATTGACTTGCTGTAAATAAGCTGGATTGCTAGACTTACAGCTTTTTAAGCGTTCATCTACATGACCAATAACACCTTGACAAGTGCTGCAATGGGTAAGTAGAGGTAAATTCAATTCTTCTGCTAAAGCGATATTTCTGGCATTAACGGTATCTTCTAATAATTGGGAATCTTCTTTAAAAGTCCCAGAACCGCAGCAAGCGGCTTTTTTGAGTTCAATCAGTTCAATATCTAAAGCTTTAGCGAGGGCTTGAGTTGATAAATGCAGTTCCCGACAAGCACCTTGGGCTACACAGCCAGGATAGTAAGCGTATTTTAGACTTTGCGATAGCATAATAGAAAAAGAATAGGGGATTGAGAATTCAGGAGCCGGAATTTAGAACTTAGTATGCATGAAATTAGCAGGTAATTATAACCCGCAACCCATTGTAGACCCCCAAATCTCAGATTGTGTGATTGTCTGGTGGCATCAACAATAAAACATCAAGATAAAACCTCAAAACTTTTCCCTCTGCTCCCTGCTTCCTCTTCCCCTACTCCCTACACCCTACTGCAAAAACTTTCAGTCAGGGGCGTATACGGGAGATCACGCTTTCCGATAAGATGTATATGCTTAAAACAACTAGCCCACAACGAGCAGATCATAGCAACTGGTTAAGGACTCGAATCCATGAGTAAAACAGAAAATACAGAACTGTTTGAGAAAGTAAAAGAGATCGTAGCAGAACAACTCAGCATTGATGATGCTGACACAATCAAACCAGAATCTCATTTTGCCAACGATCTACAAGCTGATTCCTTGGACACCGTTGAACTGGTCATGGCTTTGGAAGAAGAATTTGAGATTGAAATTCCTGATGAAGCCGCCGAAAAAATTACAACAGTCCAAGAAGCTGTGGATTACATCAGCAAAAAGGTTGCAAAAACCGCTTAAGTAGTGTTGAGTCATGATCTATAAGTGCTAACAGCCCAACAACAGAGTCATGACTCAGCATTTTTTAATTATTCTGCCTTGCAGCTTGTTCGCCATCTTTTACTGAGTCATGACAAACTTTAAACGTAAGCGCGTGGTTGTAACTGGTGTTGGCGCGATTACACCTATTGGTAATACACCCTCTGAATATTGGCAAGGATTGATTAGCGGTCGTAATGGCATCGACTACATCACCCATTTTGATGCTTCCAAACATGATTGTCGGATTGCAGGGGAAGTAAAAAACTTTGACCCCCATGATTACCTAGAGCGCAAAGATGCCAAGCGCATGGATCGGTTTGCCCAATTTGGTATTGCAGCTGCAAAACAGGCTTTAGCAGATGCACAATTAGAAATTAATGAGTTAAACGCAGAACAAATCGGCGTAATTATTGGTTCTGGCATTGGTGGGATTAAAGTCTTAGAAGACCAGCAAACGATCTACTTAAATCGTGGGCCCGATCGCTGTAGTCCCTTTATGATTCCTATGATGATTGCCAATATGGCAGCCGGTTTAACAGCGATTCACACAGGTGCTAAAGGCCCAAATTCCTGTGCAGTGACAGCTTGCGCTGCTGGTTCTAATGCCATTGGTGATGCTTTTCGCTTGGTACAAAATGGATATGCCCAAGCGATGATCTGCGGAGGATGTGAAGCGGCTGTTACTCCCTTGTCTGTAGCTGGGTTCGCAGCTGCAAGGGCGCTTTCTACTCGCAATGATGACCCACTCCATGCTTGTCGTCCTTTCGATAAAGATCGGGATGGATTTATTATGGGTGAAGGGGGAGGGATATTAATTCTCGAAGAACTGGAACACGCTCTGAGTCGTGGTGCAAAAATTTATGCAGAAATGGTTGGTTATGGTTTGACTTGTGATGCTTATCACATGACATCCCCTGTTCCTGGTGGTTTAGGTGCAGCCAGAGCCATGCAATTAGCTCTCAAAGATGCAGAATTAACACCAGAGATGGTAAGTTACATTAATGCACATGGTACAAGTACCCCAGCTAACGATTCTACAGAAACTGCCGCGATGAAAAAAGCTTTGGGAGAACATGCCCATAAAGTGGCTGTTAGTTCTACCAAATCCATGACAGGGCATTTGTTAGGCGGTTCTGGAGGAATTGAAGCCGTAGCCACAGTTTTGGCGATCGCTAATGACCAAATTCCCCCTACCATCAATTTAGAAAATCCAGATCCTGAATGTGATCTAGATTATGTCCCCAATACCAGCCGCAAACAAATAGTAGAAGTGGCATTATCCAACTCTTTTGGATTTGGCGGTCATAATGTGACTCTAGCGTTTAAAAAATATCGATAGATTGGGGATTGGGGATTGGGGATTGAGTATTGGGTATTGGGTATTGGGTATTGGGTAAATATTATTCTTTTCTCCCCATCTCCCCATCTCCCCATCTCCCTATCACACCATCTCCCCATCTCCCCACCTCCACACCTCCCTTTTGGTCATTGGGAACGATGACGAGAATCAGTTTTGTTGTATAACTGTCTTGACAGAAAATAGCTGGCCGCAATTCATTAGTAGTATGGCAGCTATTTTATTCGTGTCTGCCTGTGGACAGGGTGTTGACAAAAACCCCGATTTCAGCAGGAACCCAATTGGATAAACCCAAAAAGATCCGGCTAATTATTAGTTTTATAGAGCCGATCGTGCTTGTCCTGTGACAATCAAGAATGGGATGATAAGCATAACAGGGGAATCTAAAAAAATCTCCCCCAAAAGAGAAAGCTACAAAGAGTGCTAACCCGTCGTTAAGAATTAAGAGATTATGGCTGTTGCAACCCAATCCCTCCAAGAACTTTGTATTAACTCGATCCGCTTTTTAGCCGTTGATGCGATAGAAAAGGCAAAATCGGGACACCCTGGACTGCCGATGGGCGCAGCTCCTATGGCTTTTGTGCTTTGGGATCAGTTTATGCGGTTTAACCCCAAGAATCCCAAATGGTTTAACCGCGATCGCTTTATCTTGTCTGCCGGTCATGGCTCGATGTTGCAGTATGCCTTACTGTATCTAACTGGCTATGACAGCGTATCCATCGAAGATATCAAGCAATTCCGCCAGTGGGAATCCTCAACCCCTGGACACCCTGAAAACTTCGTTACCCCAGGCGTGGAAGTTACCACAGGCCCTCTAGGTCAAGGTATTGCCAATGCTGTTGGTTTAGCTATGGCAGAAGCTCACTTAGCTGCAAAATATAACAAACCCGATGCCAAAATTGTTGACCATTACACCTATGTAATTTTGGGTGATGGTTGCAACATGGAAGGGATTTCTGGTGAAGCTGCTTCCTTAGCTGGTCACTACGGTTTAGGCAAGCTCATCGCTCTCTACGATGATAACCACATTTCTATTGACGGTTCTACCGATGTAGCTTTTACAGAAGATGTTTCCAAGCGGTTTGAATCTTACGGTTGGCATGTTTTACATGTCAAAGATGGTAACACCGATTTAGAAGCAATTGCTAAGGCGATCGCTGAAGCTAAAGCCGTTACCGATAAACCTTCTATGATTAAGGTGACAACCACCATCGGTTATGGTTCTCCCAACAAGCAAAACACCGCAGGTATTCACGGTGCAGCTTTAGGTGGAGATGAAGTAGCATTAACCCGTCAAAACTTAAAATGGGAACATGCACCTTTTGAAATTCCTAGCGATGCCCTTAACCATTTCCGCAAAGCCGTTGAACGTGGTGCAGCTTTAGAAACAGAGTGGAACAAAGCATTTTCAGACTATAAAGCTAAATATCCCGCCGAAGCTGCTGAATTTGAACGTTTAGTTAGCGGTAAATTACCTGAAGGTTGGGATAAGGTTCTACCTACCTACACCGCCGAAGATAAAGCCCTACCCACCCGGAAAAACTCGGAAATTTCCCTCAACAAACTAGCACCAGTTTTACCAGAGTTAATTGGTGGTTCAGCTGACTTAACCCACTCTAACTTAACTGAACTCAAAGGCTTTGGTGACTTCCAAAAAAATCAATACCAAAACCGTAACGTTCACTTTGGTGTGCGGGAACACGCTATGGGTGCAATCTGTAATGGTATTGCATTGCATGGTTCAGGTTTAATTCCCTATGGTGCAACCTTCTTAATCTTTACAGATTATATGCGTGCTGCCATCCGCCTATCTGCCCTGTCTCAAGCCGGGGTAATTTGGGTCATGACACACGATTCGATCGGCCAAGGTGAAGATGGTCCTACACACCAACCAATCGAAACCTTAGCATCTTTACGTGCTATTCCTAACCTGACAGTGATCCGTCCTGCGGATGGTAACGAAACTTCTGGAGCTTACGCAATAGCGATCGCCAGAGCAAAAGAAAACGCTCCCACTCTGTTAGCCTTCACCCGCCAAAACGTCCCCAACTTAGCAGGTACATCCGTTGAGGGTGTGAAAAAAGGTGGATACACAGTATTTGATTCTCAAGGTACACCTGATTTAATCATCATTGCTACCGGTTCAGAAGTCAGCATCAGCGTTACCGCAGCTGAAAAACTCACCGCCGAAGGTAAGAAAGTGCGTGTTGTTTCTCTACCTGCTTGGGATTTATTTGAAGCACAAGACGCAGCTTACAAAGAATCTGTACTACCTAAAGCTGTCACCAAGCGGTTAGCTGTAGAAGCAGCTTCTAGCTTCGGTTGGCACAAGTACATCGGTACTGAAGGCGACACAGTAACCATCGATCGCTTTGGTGCTTCCGCTCCTGGTGGAGTATGTTTAGAGAAATTTGGCTTCACAGTTGAGAACGTGTTAGCTAAAGCTAAAGCATTATTGGGTTAATAGCAACAGAATATTCTCTTTATCTTTCTAGGGTAGGCTGAAGTGCCTGCCCTTTTTTTATACCTGGGGGGATTGTTTATAATTGGGGTGAAGGGAGAGGGAAGAATAAGGGAATAAGAAAAGGCGATCGCGCGGACAACAAAAATAGTTGATTCGCTGATTCAACTCAACATCCTGCCATCCGCAAATTAGACTTTAATTCGCCTGGTTATCCATTCCCTTCCCCAGAAAAGATCGTCGTTTAGCTAAAACAGTTTAGCTAAAATAAATGTGAATGCTGGCAGTTGAATTTGAATTTCTCCTGCTAATATTTGGATTGATCCACCAGATGTTGCAAGTAGCATCTCGACTTGGCCAAAATCTCCGTAGCTATGAGGAATCTTTAAAGAATAACCAAATACTGATTTTGCTCCCAAATTCATTGCTACTAAAAGCGGCTGTTCATCAGCCACATCATGAATCAATATAGACCAGATACCATGAACATGAGAACATAATAAGGTGCGTGTACCATTGTCAAGTGATTTATATTGCCAGCGAATTTGAGCAAGTTTTTGAATTAGTAAAAAAGTTGGATGTTCTTTGTCGTAAGGTTGAAAAGTTTTGCGGTTAATTTGACCAAATTTCCAAGTGCAAGCAGGATTATCAAACATATCCTCACGCACATAGCAATCATGACCAATAGATTCTTCTTGACCTTCTTCTTCATGCCATCCTAATGCACCATCAAATTCCTGTTCTGTTCCTTGATAAATAGAAGGTATTTGTGGTCCTAATATCAAACAAGCTAGAGCAAAATGTACACGGATGCGAGCATCTTCTCTGTTGTGAGTAAGTTTTAAAAATTCATGGAAAATTCTACTGGTGTCCTGGTTATCCAAGAACATAATATTATTCTGCCAACCAGCATAATATGATTGTGATGGCTTGAGAAAACCACAAAAATAATCAGCTAAACCCCACAACCAATTACCATCGCCCAAAGAATGCTTGACAATGTAATATGTGGGGTAGTCAATCAAACCAGAAAATTTGGCACTATTATATTCAATTACTTGTTCGTGGGTACTACCTGCGTGTTCGGCTATTTGCAGAAATTCTTTTTTTCCTAAAATACTTGCATATCTTGATATTTCTTCTACACAAGGTTGCCAAAAGTCTAAACCAACGTGACGTGCAGAGTCGTAGCGAAAACCATCAATATCAGTTTCGGCAATCCAGTATTTCAGATGTTGAATCAATAATTGACGGACATAAGTTGTTTCAGTGCGCCAGTCTTCCAAAAATCCAAACAATCTTTGATTCACCATATCGGTGTATTCTGGTCCGTGAAATAGCGATGTATTCCTGGCTTCTATAGGAAAAGGTAAAACGGCGGATTCTTCACCTTGCACATATTTGAATTCTCCTCCTGGTGGACCGCCATATTCTTCCCAGTTAATGCTATCAGCGATGTGATTGTTTACTACGTCTAAAATGACAGCAATATCAGATTCATGAGCTTTTTTTACCAGTTCTCGTAAAGTTTGAATTGTACCCAGATGCGGATCAACCATTAATAAATGAATGGGATGATAGCCATGATAGCCATCAGGAGCATTGACGTATACAGGGGTAAGAATAATTGCTCTAATTCCCAATGACTTGAGGTATTCTAGATGCTCAATAATACCCTGAATTGTGCCGCCATGACTGGAATGGGGACAAGATGGATTATATGTAACTGGACTTAGAGGAGTACGAGTTGTGTCTTTACTACGAGCAAATCTATCAATAATGATGGAGTAAAATAAACGAGAACCCCAATCTTTGGGGCTAGATGTCATGGATACAGATGGTTTGGGTCCATATACAGGATAATTATCGACAATTCCTAAAAATATAGAGGGAATTTCTGCCATTGAACGTGGTGCTTCATCGCAGATTAGTAAAAATTGCGATCGCTCACTTGTATGTTCAATGCCATCTGTATCTACATAGCCTAATCTATATTGATATCCTCCCCCATTACCAACAGGTGGGAGGATAACTGAGAACATCTGGAAGCCATTTTCGGTAACGCCCTCCGTTTGTGTTCTGATGCGATCTACATCACAATATCCTTGGCCATCATTTAACTCATAGACTATCTGACCATAATCGGGATGTTTAGATAGGTGAACACCAAATCTAATACAGATTTTTTCGTTACTTCTAAATACCCAATTATATGGTGCAATACTGGGGTCTAGATGTACTTCGCAGTATTCCTCAAAATAGCGCATATAGCATTCCTATGAGTTAAAGATGGTGAGTCGAAACTTTAGAGATAGATGCGTAAGTCCTACGAGGTTAAATAGAGAGCTTTTGATGATTCATACATCTAGTTTTCAAGAGTGTATTGCAGTTTAAAAAGTATTAGGGTTATTGTTTCTGAGCAACTACCACCATATCAATTAAGTGCATTTGCTTTAAAGTTTCATTTTCATTAACTATGTGTTCAAGTTCTAATATCTCTTCTACACTCTCGATTGGTTTAATAGGTCGATAGAGACGAGCTTGAATTTGCGGATATTCAATATATGTACCAACTTCCATAGTTTTATGAGTATAAAACTCAGAGTGGTAAGCTTCCCATTGCTTGATGGTAAATAGCGGTGTTGTTGGCAGTTGATAATATTCGGATTGGGATTTAAATTCCTCTGGAAATATCTCTTGTAATGTGGGATTAAATGGATGATTTAAAATAGTTTGGAACAGTTCAAAAGGTATATATCTAATTCCTAATCCAGCAGATGGACCACCTTTACAAATTTCGGCAAATTCTGAGCGTGTAATCAGAAGATGTTGATGATCAAACTCTTTACTGGCTCTCTTGTGATAGAGAATGGGAGACTTACAAGCAAAGATGACTAAAGAGCCATTTGGCTTCAGAAAGTTATAAAAAGCAGCAATACTCTCTTGGATAATGTCTAAAGAAATATGTTCAAAAATGTGGGAACAAACGATGAGGTCAAAAGTTCCATATTGGGCGATATCTGGACTTTGCATGACATCATTGATAAGATGGACTTTTCCACTTTTGACTGGTGATGTATAGGCTGCTTGCAGTAAATTCTCGTACTCATGAGTTTGCCAAAAACCGTCATTTTTTAATTTTTCTAATAGTTCTTGGTCGTCATTTAGTAGACACTTAGCGACCACAGAAGCGTGCAAAAATCTCCTGCGGTCAGGTTCGACCAAAACAATCTTTTTCGCTGGCCAGAAACGCGGCAATAATCTTCCTAGTCCACATCCAGCATCCAGAATGACGGCATCAGGGGTAATCAAGTCTTGAATGTTGTTAGCCCAAACTTCTTGATCTCTGGCTTTCCAAGCTTGATGAGCTATATCTGTCACCCTTCTGTATGGGTCAACGGTGTCATAGACTGTAGCAGTAATTTTTGACATGATAGATGCCTGAATGAAGGAAAAACTAAATTTATTTTCAGTAGTTATTATACCAAAAACGCAGTCGTACTAAACATATTTTTCGTTACTTCTAAACACCCAGGTATATGGTGAAATGCTGGGGTCTAAATGTACTTCACCGTATTCCTCAAAATAGCGCATATAGGATTCCCACTTGTTAAAGATTGTAAGTTTGTGAATGATGAGAAAGGATATATTGCAGCAGATTAGCCTGTGTATTTTTTAATTTTTATCTTTATTGATTTGGGGAGATACTGTTTTTTCTGGAAACAACCAAAGTACACTCCTTTAAATATATTAATTTTTTAGGCAATTTCTTTGTAAGACAAATCTTTTTTGCGACTAAATATGTTGATTTTATTATCCTCTAATATTTTTTGTGTATGACAACCTACCAGAGAACGCATCCAGGGAATTAAACCCATTAAATACACTAATAATAAACTGGCTAAAGCTAACATCACATTATATATTAATGCCATAAAGATATTACTGGGATATTGAATGTGAAACCTATAGTATAACTCTTGAATAATCAGTACATGAACTAAATATACGCCAAAAGTGCTGGGTGCTAATAAACGACAATACTTAACGAACTGAGAATTTTCATTGATTTCTTTTGTCCAGTAAATAATCAATCCAAAAATTCCTATGGATAGGATAATTACTGTTATACTTGAATACATATTATTGTAGTAAAACTCAATATCTCCAAATTTAAATACCATTTCATAATATCTACCAATAATGTTGGATAGCAAACCCAAAACTGTTAAAATTTTGAATATTCCCACATAATCAATTGCGTATTTAACTATATATCGACCCATGACATAATATCCTAAATAGGGTACCCAGCGAAAAGCTAGATGCCATTTCCAAAGTCCAAAGATGTGATTATAAGTATCAACACAAGTGGTAAGAAAAAAAATCATGATGATCCAGATCAACTCTGCCTGTTTGGTTTCCATTTTATTGATTATTAATCTCAGCCAAGGAGTTATGGAGTATAAACCAATAATGGCAAATAAAAAAGACAAGTGCCAAGATATATTACCAATCCATACATAATTTATGAGATATTCAAAAGATAAAGAAGGATTCCATCCTTTTTCCAAGAAAAAATATACAACTCCCCAAAATAAGAGAGGTATTCCTATTCTCAACAGGCGTTTTTTATAAAAAAATATAGGTGTTTCATCAAAAGATTGGGGAGAGAGTAACAAAGCACCGCTCAACATAATAAATGCTGGAACTGCCCAAATAGATAGGCTTTGTCCTATATTTAACGACCACCAATCTATATCTAGTGAGGTTGAAGTTCTGACTGAATATTGAGTAACATGGATAAGTAAAACTGCGAAGGTGGCAACAACTCTAATTATGTCTCCTGTTGGCCAATACTTGTATTCTTTCATTTGAATTACCAAAGTTATTAATATGTTAATTTGTAGTTTTTTATTAAGAAAAGAAACTAACGGCTTTTTTTGAAGCGATCGCTATGCAATCTTTCCTGTACCAGTGTTACCCGCACGGGAATTTTATAAGACTCTAGTTTGTCTTGACAAAAAGCTCGTAATCTGATGCGAAAGTCCCGCAAGGATTCATCTGTTGTCAGGCGCACCTTTGCAGTAACTATATTACCAGTAATTGGATTTGCCTCACTTTTAACTGAAACTTCCGCTACACCTGCCATAGTTTGTAAAACACTCTCTACTTCGGCTGGATAAACCTTTTGACCTCCCACGTTAATTATCTCCGATTTACGTCCGAGAATCTTTAACCACTCACCGTCAATTTCTACTACATCTCCAGTCATGTACCAACCATCTGGAGTAAAAGGTGCGGGAGCGTTTAAGTAGCCAAGCATGGCACTTTTGGCTTTAATTTCCAGCATTCCGTTGACGATGCGGGTTTCATATCCTTCACCACCCACCTTGAACCATAAAGAATCGGATGATCGGGATTTTGAACGCATGATACCCAGTTCCGTAAGTCCGTAGGTTTGATGAAAGCGGATCTGGGGAAAAAGTTGGTTTAAGCTGCTGAGGACGCTTTCTGGCATGACCTCTGTACCGTAGGTAATAATTTCTAAGGAACTCAGGTCATATCGCTGGTGAACACCACTCAGAAGTAGGAGAGTGAGGAAGGTAGGTGAGGTAGGCAATACCTGTACTCGATATTGGGCGATCGCAGATGCTACTTTTTCGGGAGAGTGATCCCAGGGTATAACCGCACATCCCCCATTTGCTAAAACGTGCAACAGGGTATTGATACCGCCAATATGATCAAATAGTAAAAATAACAATGTCCTCTGAGCAGGTCTGAGAGTTTGGAACTTCTCTTGTATGAGAGCAAAATCATGAATAGCTGCTTTGCTTTTACCTGTAGAACCAGAGGTGAAAATGATCAGTCCTGGATGTTGGCGATCGCGCAGTTGACACAAAAGCTCATGGGTAGCTTGAGTTCCTGTTTTTTCCATGCTCACATCATCTGCTGCATCTATTTTGATGATCCATTCTACTTCTGCGATCTGACGCAACTCAGCCCGACTGGTTTTCATCTCTGCTGTTAAAACAGCTACTATGCAATTATGCTGGAGTAAAGCTAATAACAAGGCCACAGCATTGGGTGAAAAATCTGCTTCCAAAGTGACGACTGCACCTTTAGGGATTAACTCTTTGTGTAAACGTTCCTGCCAAAATTGCACCAGTTGACTCAGTTCACCATAAAGCAGTGAGCGATCGCGCCAAATCAATGCTTCCGCATCTTTAGTTTGCTCAAACCTCTCTAGCAGAAATTCAATAGCCATTAGACAACCCCAGAAACATGAAGATTATCAATACAATTGACAATATAGTCAGTTAATGTGCCTACAGTAGCCAGTGGATTGGTGCTACTAAGTGTAATTTCAGTAATTGTGCTAGTTAAATTTATCGTGAATCCCAACTCTGCCTCAATATCCTGTTCGATCGCTACCAGTAATGAGGTCAGTCCTAATGAATCAATAAAGCCGCCCCCTGCCAGAATATTAGCCGCCTCACCTTGTTCAATCTGGATACGACCCCAACCTTGGGCAGTTACTTCTTCAATACAGGCCAGGACAATCTCCCGAACCTTGTCATGAAGCTCGGTTCGTTCTTTCATATAATTCATATAATATTTAACCCCGCTTTTGTTTTGCTTAACCAAGTTTGAATCTGACCGTGAAAGTCTTGCTCCCTCTGGATCACCTGCGCCAGAAAATCTATAAACTTCTCGACTTGGGTATGATCAACCGCAGACTTTTTCCGTACAAGAGTGAGAAATGTTTTATAAACCTCTTCCCATAACTCAATCACCACCAGCATCTTATGACAAATTTCTGAGAGAGGAAAATTAAATTCTTGGTTTAAATTTTGCAGCAAGTCCCGCAGATAATAGCGACTCCAACGCATATCAAAGAGACATTTTCCCAGAGATTGGGGTATTTCTCCTGTCTTGGAGTAATAAGAACTAAAAGCTTCATAGATATAATCATTCAGAGCAACCCCTGACAAATAAATCCTACCGGGTCTAGTTCTTGTTCGTCCTTCTAAAAAAGCGGTATTGACTCGATTTAGGACATTAATTGCTATATTATCCAGCTTTTCGTTTTGATAATTTGCGGCGAATGTCACGTTGATAATACCGTAACTGACCAGTAAGGAAAAGCCTCTAGCTTGAGTAAAAACCTCAAACTGGACATTACCGCGCCAAAATTTTGCTAATGCTTCCAGGGAAATAGTACCAACAAATTTGTTTGGTATAGGGTCATAAAGCAGAACTTGATCAGCTCCTAATCCAATCACAGATATATAGTGATCAGCAATCAGAAAATGACCACCTAAAACAGAAGTGGCGGGTGGTTTGAGATAATTAGGATTGTGGAAATCTGGACTATATGGTAGTTCGTAGGTAGTACCTGAAAGGATCACAGGTTGATTTTGTTGGATACGATCTCTTATGTGAGCAAGTCCCTCCTCAAAGGAAGATACACAGGTTGTGCTTAACTCAAATAAGTCCATTTCCTCTTTAAAGAGCTTGTGTCCTGTAAGCATCAACAAATTCGGTACTGAATCATCAGTTTCCATACTAAAGACAGGAACACTCCAAAACTCTGAATTAGCTAATAAACTGAGCATACTTTGACCAGTCATCTGGCGCAAATGCAAATCCACTAACGGGTAGTGACACTGGTAATAAGGAGGAACTTCCAGCCTGAGTTCTGATGCAAGGGTGATTTGATCCATATCATTTTTTTCTACTCTGGTGAAATATTAATTTGCCCACTAAAACTTAGACCAGCGTTCAATTTTATACTCAATTTCTGTATCTTCCCGTGCTTGTAACAACCGCAGTGGCATCGGTGAACCGTCCTTTTGTCGCTCAAAGTTACGCATCCCACAGCTAAAAACATCTGCTAAGGTGAAACCTCGTGGCAAGGTATATTTGCCCTCATAAATATTTGCGCTCACTCGCTGTAAAGGTAATGTATTAAAATATATATACTCATTCTCTGGAGTTGACTCTGGAACATGGGCGCGGAGGTGAACTTGCACCTGATCAGGGAGACTGGGGACAACTTTGTAACTACGGGATGTTTCTAACCCTTGAGAAGAGAAAGACACTTTCGTTACACCAGGGGAAAGTCCAATCATCCGGTTTCCCTGCTCCACAGCAATCATCTGTGGTTGATCAATATGATAATTACCAGTGAAATCGGTACATCGGAAGCCAGTGTCATAATCTACAATGGGATTAACTGTTAGTGGTTTGCTGTCTATGCCTAAAATATTTTCACCCTGTAGTTTTACGGAAACTGGCTGACCTTTGTTACCAAAAAATAGCAACAGTGGATTCTTCAGACGTTTACTCCAGTAGGTTTCATGATGAGCCGCATCGGGTTCAAGATAGTAAAACAGGTCAGTATTAGGCACACAACCTTGATCTATTAGTGTATCAACTAATTCTTTCACAGGACGGGTGTAAATTCCTTCCGCATCGCCAACATCAATCCAGAGTTGAAACTGTGGTTTGTGCATCGGCCAGGAGTACAACCAAGTATTAGTATCAAAACTACGGACAGCAGGTGAGAGCATCCCGACTTTACCAAAGATATGGGGGTGGCGTTCGGCGATATTATAACTGACAGTTGCACCAGAACAAGCTCCAATCATGGCAGTGTGAGAGCGATCGCTCAATGTCCTAAAATTTTCATCTATAAACGGTTTTACCTCTTGCACAATAAAACGTTCGTAAACATGACCTGTCAGTTGTTGATATTTATACAATGGTGCATAGTGCCAGTAATCAGATGCTACAGTAGCAGCGGCCGCAGCAATACCAACAACAATAATTTCATCAATTAAATTAGCATCAAGTAGTTGCTCAATAGTTTCATGTACACGCCAAGATTCACTATCCGGTTTTTTTGGTTCAAACAGGTGCTGCCCATAGTGCATATAAAGCACAGGATAACGTTGTTTAGAGCTATTTTCATAACTAGGAGGAAGATAGAGATATAACTTGCGGATACAACCAAAAACTGTTGAGTGTAACTCAATTTTTTCTAGCCGCCCTCTAATTGTTTTTTGGCTGTTTGGCTGACAATCTGGGTTCATAAATCTTCTACAATTTCTCTACCAGGAACTATCAATTTCTCATTCTCAGTTGTTTCTTCATTGATATTTTTCCCAGCAAAATAAGTGTACAAAATGATTGCTACAGTAAAAATTAGCAGTCCTGCTAATACCAACAAAAATCCAATTCCTCGCCCTTGGCCAGTTTTTATTAAAGCTCCGACACTGTTAGCTAATAACCCATCATCTGATAACATCGGTTCTAAAAATTTATCAGTTAGTGGACTGGCACTGAGATTACCAAAAGCCAACGCCAAACCTATAAATGTGCTGTACAGTGAAATCACCCGTCCTTGTACATTGTAATTGACGCTAGTTTGCCAAATTGTCATATTAGTACCGAGAATAATTGGTAAGGTAAAAAAGGACAGAAACAGACCAAAGGCAATGATAGGAATAGAGGCTTTAAGTCCCGCAATCATTAAACCAATACCATTCAATGCCGAAAAAGTAAACAGCGTAGAGATATATTTTTTACCTCCCCCCCAAATACTCATGACGATGCTGCCAGCCACCATTCCACAACTAGCAATTGACATGACGCTACCAAAGACTTTAGCTGAAGAAAAGGATAAAATTAGCGGATTAATCAAAACAGTTGTTATGCCATCTACAAAAAAATGAATGGTCATGAATGTCAGTAAAATTGGCAAAATTGCATTAGTAGAAATGCTTTCCCAACCACAGGCAATATCATTAAGAATAGTATTGATTTGGATGCCCTGAGATGATGTAATTCTAGGTTCTGGTTGGGGAATTTCAATAATTAAGAGAGTAAACAAACCAATTAGATAGGTAGAAAAATCAACCATTAGCAAGCCTTCAAGTTGTATACTAGCAATGAGTATACCTGCTAAAATTGGTGCGGTTAGTTGTCCTACGGCTGTGCTAAAGTGAATTAGTCCATTGGCTCTTCCCATTTGCTGTTTTTTCACTATAGTTGGTAAAGCTGCACCCTTAGCAATCATTTGAAAACAACCGCAAACTGATGTGCAAAATGCTATGATATAGGTATGCCAAACTTGTAGATGATCTGTGAATAGGAGCAACGCAAGTGTTAGTGTCACTGTAGCTGCGGCTAAATCACTAAAAATAATTGTCCATTTGCGATTCCACCTGTCTACCAATGCACCAACAAATGGCGTAATTAATACACCTGGCAAAGTCGTGAAAAATATGACTAAACTTAGTCCCGCAACTTCGTGAGTGTTTTGATAAACCCAAATACCTAAGCCAAATCCTGTTAAACGATTACCAATTTCTGACAAGGATTGTCCTAACCAGAAAATGATAAATGTACGCAATTGACGAATTATTTGCATTAATTTACTAACATATTTCATCATGATAAATGATTCCTGGATTGAGCAGAGATTGATGAGATTTAAGCGAAATTAATTGATGCTTATTTTATCTTTCCAAGCATCAACGATATCGGCAAAGATTGAGTTTAAGGATTTGGTAATATCCCAATTTGGATAATGTTCTTTAATTTTCCGTAAATCGCTATAGTAACAGATATGATCACCCTGATGATTTGTTGGCACATACTCATATAACATTGGTTTATTTGTGAATGCAGTTACGATTTCAAAAGCTTATAATATGGAACAGGTATTTTCTTTTCCCTCTCCTAAATTATAAACCTCACCACTACGTGGTGCTGTAATAAATTCTTCGATAAAACGGGCAACATACTAGGAATGGATGTTGTCTCCTACTTGTTTAGCTTTATACTCAAATCGCTTATAAGTACGACCTTCTAAATTACATTTGACTAAATAACTCACAAAGCTGTGCATTTCTACACCAGAATGCTTGGAGTCTGTTAAACAATCGGTAGTCCTATAGAAGTAGTGGTGACAGTTGGCATAACCTAATCTCTGTAAAGAGAAAAAAGGCAAAAATCACTACTTGTTTACCACTACCACCAAAATGTTGATTTACCTTGGTTGCGGTGGTAAGATAATCGAGGTAATTTATTACTCACCGGGTGGGAGTGTTGCGAACTTTTAGCGGCTAGATCAAGCGAATTAAGTGTTAATCCTGATGAGTTAGTTTAATCGCAGTTAAATAAAGCAATTTTCTTTAGACTATAATACAGAAACGGCATAAATAAAATGTAAGAATTCAGGTCATACCAAAACCTCTAAGATCCTTTTATGGTAATGTTTTTCGGTGATTTTCTCTAAACTTTTGTTCTCAATAAGAATTGTGTAACCCTTATATTTTCGTGCCTTATTGCGACTAAAGGTGTGTTAATAAGCCAAACTCAATTTTGAAACTGTCTCTGGGACTGGGTTTCAGACACCTGAATCCTTACATAAAATAAAATTTGGATTTGGCAAAATACATTTAATGCTGTGTGACTACTTACCATTAAAATTATACTTAATATCTAATAATTTCCTGAAAATTTCTAGCATTGTCCCTATCTTCAAAATAAAATAATTCTGAATTAAGCTAAATTAGTGCTAAATTTATCTGGACAAATTTTTCTGTGTCTTGGTTCACTTTCTACACTTAATCAACACAGGTATAAAAATCTGTCATTTTTACCACAAATTGATAAATCGTAAATGTACACTAGCAGACATACAAATATTGTCTTTTAATTTAAGAATATTTACAGGGAGTAGCCATAGCTAGATGCTGAATATCCCTTTTTCTTATCTCAATAGTTCTAAAAGTTTAACTTTTAGTTTTTGACAATTTATAAAAATTTACGTAACCTAAAAACTAGGTTTAGTAAATCAAAATCTCACAGCAATTTAGTTCAGCTACATCATAAATTGCTGTTGTAGGCTATTGCAGAAAATCCACTCATCTAGCTACAAACTACTAACACTTACATAGTCAAATACCCTTGTCTAAAGAAACTAAAGCATCTGGCTGAATGTGAGTGCTAGTAGAAATAAAGGCGGGTATTTAAACATGATGGATGTACAAACAAGGAGTAGTAAATATGTCTAGGAGAATGCCATGCTGGAGTATTTAACAAAGTTAAACGACCATAATTTACCCTATCCAGACACAATTCACCCTATCGTGGTTCACTTTGTAATTGCGATGGTCGTGTTTGCTTTTGTCTGTGATGTAATTGGTTATGTTACTGGCAAAACGAGCTTATTTGAAGTAAGTTGGTGGAATATGTGTGTCGCTACAATTTCGATTTTTGTGGCGATTATTTTTGGTCAATTTGAAGCAGGTTTGGCTAAACCTTATGACTTAGCTAAAACAGCACTAAATTATCACACTTTAATTGGTTGGTCACTCTCAGGAATTATTGCGGCTATTACTGCTTGGCGCTATGTACTCCGCAACCGTGACCCCCAAAGATTACCATTTCATTACATGGCTGTGGGGTTACTTTTAATTGTTCTTGTAGGTGTGCAAGTTTATCTTGGTGACAAACTGGTGTGGGTATATGGATTACATACTGTACCAGTTGTGGAAGCGGTAAAGGATGGACTTTTACAATGAATTCAGAATTAATTAACCAATTGGGTGAAATTGGTGCAAACGGACTTCCTTACACTATCCCCATTCATCCTAATTTAGTACACCTAACTCTAGGTTTATTTATCATTGGGATTACCTTTGATATTGTGGGTGTATTTTTTCCCCTAGAAAAATGGGCTTTCAAGTTCTTAGCAATTACTGTAGAACGCCATCAGTTTTTTCACGTTGGCTGGTACAACATAGTAGCTTCTGCTGTTATTACTTTTGTAACAGTTGGTGCAGGTTTCTATGAAATGTTGTTAGCTAGTCCACCAACTGACATCAAAAGTGCTTGGGGTATTCCCGCCATGCAAACCATGATTTGGCATGGAGTTGGTGGTGTTTTATTACTAGCTGTAATTGTGGGAATGGCGGTTTGGCGTGGTTATCAGAGGTATGTATCTCGTCGATATGTAGATAGAGAAGTAGGATTTATTTATCTATTTGCAGGTTTATTCATTATGTTCTTAATGTATTTACACGGAACATTAGGAGCGCAATTAGCAGCAGAGTTTGGTGTACATAACACCGCAGATACTTTGCTGCGTGCAGGTCAAGATATTCACAATCTACTTAAGAATTAGTCAGTTATTGGTTGTTAGTTATTCAAACCTTTCAGGGAGTATTTTAATTTAGAAAAATGCTGTGAAATCAATTTCCAGCTTCAAGCTAAAACCCGTTAAAACGGGTTACAAGGAAGATTGAGATATTCAGAGTACTCCCAATTCTAGAACTAACAACCAATGGCTAATGACTAATGACCAATGACCAATGACCAATCACTACTATGAATCTCCGGGCAATTTTTGGTTTTTTCACCCTAATTATTGGGGCAGTTGGTGTCAGTTTTACTAGTCTTTGGATTGGTAAACAGGCTTATTCTTGGCTACCTCCCCAAGCGGCAGCTGAGTCTCATTTAGTTGATGATTTAATTAGCTTTTTGGTGACTTTGGGTGCTTTTATTTTTCTGGGAGTTACAGCTACTTTGTTGTACTCTGTTACTTTTCATCGTGCTAGTCCTGAAGACCCCACTGACGGACCACATATTGAAGGTAATATTTTCCTAGAAGTGGTCTGGACAGCGATTCCGATTATGTTGGTGCTGTGGATTGCTAACTATAGCTACCAAGTTTATCAAGAAATGGGAATACAAGGTCCTTCTCAATTAGTTCACTTGCATAATCCCATGCAAATGGAATCAGCTTATGCAGTATCTAAGGATATGTTGGCTGATAATGCTAGTGAAGATGTAGAGAAGATTGATGTACTAGCTAAACAATGGGCTTGGGTATTTCATTATCCTGAAAAGAATGTTACCAGTACAGAGTTGCATTTACCGAGCGATCGCCGCGTGCGTTTAGCTCTACAATCAGAGGATGTATTACATGGCTTTTACATTCCTGCTTTTCGCCTCAAACAAGATATCGTTCCCGGTAAAACCATCGATTTTGAATTTACCCCCATTCGTCCCGGTCAATATCGTCTCACAGATTCTCAATACAGTGGTACGTATTTCGCCACTATGTACACCAATGTAGTGGTTGAATCTCCCAGCGAGTATCACCAGTGGTTAACCAAAATCGCTGCAAATCGTCCCACTGAAGCCAAGAACCAAGCAGCAACCGAATACGCGCAAAAAATCGCCGAACCAGTCAAAACCGGTTGGGACACCGTTGAACCGGCTGCACCTCCTTTAGTGAACTTTTCAGGCTAGGGAGATGGGGAGATGGGGAGATGGGAGAGGGGAGACACGGAGAGGGGAGAGGGGAGAATTTTTCTGTCTTTCTTTCTCCGCGTCCCCGCGTCTTTTCCTGTTCCCTGTTCCCTGTTCCCTGTTCCCTAAATAACTAATAACCAATAACCAAGTAACTAATGACTAACATTCCTATTCACGGTGTTGGTATCGCCGGTGAGTCACATCACCCAGCACCAGGAGACTGGAAGCGATACTTTAGCTTTAGCACTGACCACAAAGTTATCGGCATTCAATACCTGGTAACATCCTTTATTTTCTTTCTAGTTGGCGGTATTTTCGCCATGATCCTGCGGGGAGAACTGATTACCCCAGAAGCAGATTTAGTCGATCGCACCGTCTACAATGGCATGTTTACCATGCATGGTACAGTCATGCTGTTCTTGTGGACATTCCCCTCACTTGTCGGTTTAGCTAACTATCTCGTACCAATTATGATTGGGGCGCGGGATATGGCCTTCCCTCGCTTGAATGCTGTCGCCTTCTGGATGGTTCCTGTAGTCGGCATCCTACTAATGGCCAGCTTCTTTGTCCCAGGTGGTCCCGCCCAATCTGGTTGGTGGGCTTATCCTCCCGTCAGTACCCAAAATCCCACGGGTAACTTAATCAACGGTCAAGTTCTCTGGATTTTAGCCGTAGCGATTTCCGGTGTATCCAGTATCATGGGTGCGGTGAACTTTGTCACCACCATCATCAAAATGCGCGCTCCTGGTATGACATTGTTCCGTATGCCCTTGTTTGTTTGGGCAGTATTGAGCGCTCAAATTATCCAATTATTTGGATTACCCGCCTTAACAGCAGGTGCGGTAATGCTGCTATTTGATTTAACTGTGGGTACAGCCTTCTTCGACCCCAGCAAAGGCGGCAACCCGGTGATGTTCCAGCATTATTTCTGGTTCTACTCTCACCCTGCGGTTTATGTCATTATTCTGCCCATCTTCGGCGTTTTCTCGGAAATCTTCCCCGTTTATTCCCGTAAACCACTCTTTGGTTACAAAGTCGTTGCCATTTCTTCCTTATTAATCGCTGTAGTTAGCGGTATTGTTTGGGTACACCACATGTATGTGAGTGGAACACCCGCTTGGATGCGGTTGATATTCATGCTCACGACAATGTTTGTATCCGTCCCCACAGGCATCAAAGTTTTTGCTTGGGTAGCAACTATCTGGGGTGGAAAGTTGCGCTTAACCACACCAATGTTATTTGCTCTTGGTGGGTTAATCATGTTTGTTTTCGCTGGTATCACAGGGATTATGTTGTCTTCTGTGCCAGTTGACGTACATGTTAACAACACCTACTTTGTAGTTGGACACTTCCATTATGTATTGTATGGAACTGTAACAATGGGGATGTATGCAGCCATTTACCATTGGTTCCCCAAAATGACAGGGCGGATGTTTTATGAAGGTTGGGGTAAGCTGCATTTCTGGTTAGCCTTTATCGGCACTAATTTGAATTTCTTACCGATGCATCCGTTAGGTTTACAAGGAATGTTACGCCGTGCTGCTTCTTATGCACCAGAATTAACAGATTGGAACATTGTTGCTAGTCTTGGTTCCTTCCTGTTGGGTATGTCTACATTGCCCTTCATCTTTAATATGGTGATTTCTTGGATGCAAGGAGAAAAAGCACCTGATAACCCTTGGAAAGCTATCGGTTTAGAGTGGATTATTCCTTCTCCTCCACCAGTCGAGAACTTTGAAGAAATTCCCATTATCATTAGTGAACCTTACGGTTACGGTAAATCAGAACCTCTAGTCGCTTCAGAACACAAGCCGTAACAATTCAAAATAGCCTTCGGCAAGGCTTACACCAACAAAATTCAAAATTCAAAATTAAAGACTCGAATCACAGTTTTTAATTTTGAATTTACTTGCATACCAAATCCTACCTGCATTTGATACTAGTCCGCGCAGGCGGACTTTGTTTCGGTAGCCGCGACTTCAGTCGTTAGGGCAAAAAAGGATTTGCTTTCATACCTAATTTTGGAGTATTAACCAATGTCAAGTTATGCAGAATCAGATGATTTACATCTGGGACATCATGCGGGTGAACATGGGCATGATGAAGAAGGCAATAAAATGTATGGTTTTATTGTCTTTCTGTTATCTGAAAGTGTAATTTTCTTAAGTTACTTTGCTGGTTATGCTATCTATAAAACCACCTCAGAAAATTGGTTGCCAACTGGTGTAACTGGTTTAGAGATTAAAGACCCAACCATCAACACAGTAATTCTTGTTTCCAGCAGCTTTGTAATTTACCTTGCAGAAAAGTGTCTGGAAAAGAAAAATTTAGCAGGATTTCGTCTGTACTTACTACTAACAATGTTGATGGGTAGCTACTTCTTGTATGGACAAGCAGTAGAATGGAGTAGCTTAGAATTTGGTTTCACTTCTGGCACATTTGGCGGCTTGTTTTATCTCTTAACAGGGTTTCACGGTTTGCACGTTTTCACCGGCATCCTGTTACAGTTAATCATTTTGATTCGTTCTTTCCTACCTGGAAATTACGATAACGGTCACTTTGGTGTCAATGCCACCTCATTATTTTGGCACTTTGTTGACGTTATTTGGATTGTGTTGTTTATCCTTATTTACGTTTGGCAGTAAATCGAGAATAGTTGTAGGATGGGTTGAGCATCAGCAAAACCCATCATTATTAATCAGGGATTTTATAATAATGGCTGGCAAGATGACCACCCCACAAGAGATTAAGTAGATTTGGTTTTGTAAAATTAGTTTTGGCTTTGTGTTGGGTTTTGTTCCTCAACCCAACCTACTGAACTAAAGAATTGAAAAGGTATAGGATTGTTATAGAGAATTATCTATTATGTCTATTATTAATATAAATAGAAATTAGATAGACACTTAAGATGTTGAATGATACTTTGATTATGTGGAGCCTAACAGCAAAATTTAAGCTTAAGCTAATTTAAACTTAAGCTTTGAAAATAAAATACAGCATTTTCCTGTCAGATAAGGTACATTCAAAAAGCTGTAAAGCTCGTAAATCAAGGATTTGACTGTACCTCACTTGAGCCGAAATGGCTATATACTTTTGAAGTGTTCAAAAATCAATTTTTCGTGAAGGAAAAAACAAATGTCTAAAATACAAATCAAAAACCTAGAACTTCAAAATACAATGGATACTTTAGATAAAGACATAGCTTCCAAAGTATTAGGAGCAAGTTGGCATGTTTATCATAATGCAGATGGTAAAGTAATTAGCCGAGAGTATGAAAAAGATGGAGTAGATAAAGTCTTTCATCATAGACCATAATCACTTTAGGTTTTAGGAAGTCTATAAAGTTAGCATTTTGATTTCTCTCTTAATATATATAGAGATGCTCATACAATGCTAACTCCAAAATATATAAGCTCTATTTAAACGTAACCGTTCAGGGGGTGATCAAAAAGTTGTCCTATATGAGATTCAACGAAATCAATACAAGAACCAGCATAGATTTGATTTTTTAAAAGCTATTTTGAATAAGCAAAATTGCTATACTGGTCTGTAAAATGGTTTTTTGGGCATTTTGGTCACGATTAGCTCATAGCATAAATCACTTCTAAGCCTTGCTATACAAGCACTTTAGGCAT
>DATGXQ010000547.1:0-20651 GCA_035298905.1 Nostocaceae cyanobacterium
TAATTTTTAATTTTTAATTTTTAATTTTTAATTTTTAATTTTTAATTTTTAATTGGTACAACTCCTCCAGTCTGATAACTGGGTAGCCAGAAAATGCAGATCAGGATTAGAGGATTTAAGGATATACAGGATGGAGATTAAAATTAAATCTTGAGAATCCTGGTTTTATCTTGTTCATCCTTTAGTCTTGAAAATCCTGGTTTTATCTTGTCCATCCTTAAATCTTGAAAATCCTGGTTTTACTTGGTTTCCATCCAATTATCACCCGCATTTACATCTACTACCAAAGGTACACTTAAACTAACTGCACTTTCCATCACTGATTTAATTTGTGGTTGTAACTCTTCCCATTCTTGGGGAGGAACTTCAAACACCAACTCGTCATGTACTTGTAATAATAACCGTGCTTGATATTTCTTCAAAACTTCATGCAAGCGCACCATCGCTATTTTGATAATATCAGCACTAGAACCTTGAATTGGTGCATTAGCCGCAGCACGGAGTACACCAGCATCATAAGCTCCTAAATTTTTTAATTTGCTTAAATCAATTTCTTCTGGATTTTTGCCATGTAAAGCACGTAAACTATTACTGGTAAAGTCAAAATACCGTCTTCTTCCTAAAATTGTTTCCACATAACCGCGAGAAATTGCTTCTTTTTTCATTCTTTCTAAATAAGCGAAAACCTGTGGATATCTTTGATTAAATCGCTTAATAAATTCATTCGCAATATTCTTATCTATCCCAGTGGAACGGGAAAACTTGAGCGAACCCATACCATAAATCACACCAAAATTAATGGTTTTAGCTAACCTTCTTTCTTCTGATGTGACATCTTCTTTTTCAAAGACTAATTTGGCCGTGACAGTATGTATATCTTCATTTTGTTGATAGGCTTGGACTAACACAGGTTCTTGACTTAAATGAGCTAAAATTCTTAACTCTATTTGTGAATAGTCAGCTGCTACCATTAACCAATCTGACTCCGGTAAAAATGCTTTGCGAATTTGCCGACTAAAAGCTGTACGAATGGGAATATTTTGTAGGTTAGGATTAGAAGAAGATAATCTACCTGTAGAAGTTGCGGTTTGATTAAAATCAGTATGTACTCTTTGAGTATCTGGACGGACTAACGCGGGTAAAGCATCAACATAAGTTGACTTTAATTTTGCTAAAGTCCGATGTTCAATAATGGTTTCTACAAATCCAGTTTGATCTACTTCTTGTAGTCTTTCTAAAGTGGCTGCGTCTGTAGAGTAACCCGTTTGAATTTTTCGAGAATATTTGGTACTTAATCCTAATTTATTCTCGTTAAACAAGATATCACTAAGTTGTTTAGGTGAACCTAAATTAAATTTTTCTCCAGCAATCTCAGTTGCTTTTGTTTCTAATGCAGCCAATTCTGTTTCTAATTGCTGTGAAAGTTCTTTTAAATAATCTGAATTAATGCGGATTCCTTGAAATTCCATTTCCGCTAAAACTGCTTCTAGCGGTTGTTCTACTTCTGTCAGTAATCTATATAAATCTGGCGTTTGCTGTAATTTATCTTTTAATTTGGATACTAATTGAAATGTAGCATAAACTTGATAGCAGCAGTAATTAGCTACTGTATTAATATCAACATCAGCAATAGTTTTTTGTGTTTTCTTATCTTTAGATTTAGGAACAATATCTATATAATTTGTCAGGGTTAATCCTAACTCTCGCAAAGCTAAATCACTTAAACCATGACTATTATCTGGATTTAACAGATAACTAGCCAGCATCGGATCAAATACGACTCCTGCTAAGTTAATTCCTTGAGATTTAAAAACCAAGCGATCGAATTTGGCATTTTGGAAAGTTTTGGGATATTCAGCACTTTCTAAAATCGGACGTAATGTTGTTAAAACAATCTCTTGACTTAAGTTATTTCCGGTTGTGTGTCCCACAGGAATATAAGCAACTTCATCAGGTTGTGTTCCCCAACAGCAACCAATACCTACTAAACCTGCATCTTTGGGTTCTAAGTCTGTGGTTTCCGTATCCCAAGCAACGGGTGTATCTGAATTTGTATATTTCTCTAAAATCTTCACCAATGCAGTTAATTTATCTTCAGTATTAATAATGCGTGGTTGAATTGGTAGAGTTGTTTCTTGTTGCGCTGCGGCTGTATCTTCAGCACTGAAAAACCATAACTCATTATCATCTTCATCACTGCTAGATGTGGCTGTGGTTTGTGGAGTTTCTGTTTTTGGTGTTTCAGAAACTTTCCCACCAAACCGTTCTTGTAATTGATTAACTTTACCTAAAAAAGACTTAAATTCTAGTTTTTCTAAAATCGGAATTAGAGTATTAGTATCAAAACCTGTTAATTCACATTCTGCTAAATCTATTTCTAAGGGAACATCTCTAACTATTGTGGCTAAATAGCGAGATTTTTGGGCATCTTCTTTACCTTCAACTAATTTCTTATGAGTTGCACCTGAGATTTTGTTTAGAGAAGCATAAATTTCTTCAAGTGAATTATAAGTATTTAACAAGTTTACTGCGGTTTTTTCACCAATTCCTTTAACTCCGGGAATATTATCTGATTTATCTCCACACAAAGCTTTAAAATCTACAACTTGTGAAGGTAAAATACCGAGTTTGGTTTTAACTTCTTCTACGCCAAATTCACTAATGCTATTAGTAGATCGTTTTAAGGCATCAGGACTAAAATTGAGGACGGTAATATCTTTTTCTGGTTCAATGAGTTGAAATAAATCTTTATCCCCAGATAAAATCTTCACTTTATATCCAGCAGCAGATGCTTTTTGTGATAATGTTCCCAAAACATCATCAGCTTCAAAACCTGGTGCGGTTAAAATTGGCAGATTAAAACCTTTAAGTAACTCATGTAGATTTTCTAAATCAGGAATAAAATCTTCTGGTGTATCAGGACGATCGGCTTTATAAGTATTATCAGCTTCATGGCGGAAAGTTGGCAACCCCAAATCAAAAGCTATAGCCATTGCTTGCGGCTGTTGTGATGCTATTACTTCTAATAAAGTTTTGATAAAACCAAAACAAATACTGGTAGGGATACCCGTTTTAGTTCTCAGTCCTCCATCCTTACCTTTAGCAAAAGCATAGTAGCAGCGATAAGCGAGGGAGTGTCCATCAACCAGAATAAATGTAGGTTTAGTGGTGTTAGCAGAATTATCAGTCAAGGGAGTAATTGCATTTAGAGACATATGTTTATTTTAAACAATTAAAAATTAAAAATTAAAAATTAAAAATCTCAAAACCTGTTAAAATTCTACTCTTCCCTATTTTCTAGTACCTTGTTAAACTTTATACTGTAAATTTTAATTTTGTGAATTTATGTCTTTATTATCTGCTGAACAAGAGATTAAACTACTGGCTGTAGATATAGACGGGACAATTAGTGGGCATTCTAACAGGGTGAGTGAGCGTGTCAAAGCAGCGATCGCGTCAGTACAAGCCAAAGGAATTCCAGTGGCGATCGCTACTGGTCGCATGTATCGCTCTGCTTTACGTTTTCATCAAGAGATTGGCTCTACTCTCCCATTAATAGCTTATCAAGGTGCTTGGATTCAAGACCCAATTAACCAAAAAATCCATCAGCATTTAGCATTATCGCCGAAAATTGCTCATCAACTTTTAGATTATTTAGAACAACCACAATGGAACTCGCTTTTATCTATTCATTTTTATATCAATGACCAGCTATACGTCAGAACCATTACAAAAGAAACGGGAATTTATGCAAAACGTTCCGGTATTACTCCCATTGCTGTAGGTGATTTGCGACAGGTTTTAGATGTAGCACCGACAAAAGTTTTAGCTTTGTGTGCTGATGGAGATGTCACCAAGCAACTTTTAGATGATTTACGTCGCCAATATACAACGGCTGAACTATATTTAACCACATCCGTTTCTACTTTCTTTGAAGCTACAAATCCTTTTGTCAATAAGGGTAATGCTGTACGTTATTTAGCAGAAGAACTGTTAGGAATACAAAGCACTAATGTGATGACTATAGGTGATAATTTTAATGATGTGGAAATGCTAGAGTACGCTGGCATTGGTGTAGCTATGGGTGATGCGCCAGCAGGTGTAAAGGCGATCGCTGATTGGGTAGCTCCCAGTGTCGAAGCTGATGGAGCAGCAGTAGCCATTGAGAAATTTTTACTGTCTTCCCAGTAGCAAAATTTGCCCTAAAATCAGAAAGAACACCGACGACTGGCCGTGTTTCGTCTCGGTGTCCTTGCTGGTTCGCTCCTCACACACCTGATACTATATCCCAGGAGATTTATTCCGTCAATAGGGAATGGAAAAGAGACGCGGTGAGCGGATGAGGGAGAGAGGGGAGACACGGAGAGGGGAGACACGGAGAGGAGAGGGGAGAATATTCAATTTTGGATTTGCGATTGTGGATTTTAGATTGTTCCATTCAAAATCTAAAATCTAAAATCTAAAATCTTTTCTGTCTCCGTGTCCCCGCGTCACCGCGTCCCCGTGTCTCCGCATCTCTTTTGCCCTCTGCTCAAATCACAACTCCACAGGAGCAACTACCCCTAATTTCACCTCTAGTAACAGCCTTAAAACTAATTGAGTAGCTATTAATAGTCCTAATCTGGCTTGTGCTAATTCTGGAGTAGTGAGTGTCACATCACCCCAAATTCGACAATTACACCAAAAATTTTCAAAAGCTTGGCTTAATTTCCCTGCTGAACTTTCCCAATTTATAGAATCATGATTATCACAAACCCAATCATCTATTATCTGTATTAGCTGGTCAATTAAATGCATCTCATCTGGTTGATTGAAGCGCAGTCTTCCCTCATCGTTCAGCCAGGGAATAGGCTGTGCTGCAAACAAGCTGTAAGCATTTGGAGCGATATTTTGTTCTCTTAGTTGAATTAATTCTTTTTTTTCAGCTAACCGTAAAAGTGCGTAACATCTTGCATGAGAATATTGTACACTAAATAGTAATACTGAACTAGAAACGGAAGTAATTTTTCTGCTCGCAATTTCCTCCAAACCTAAACCCTCAAGAGTTAGATTATGTAACCAAGTCGCTAAGGCAGGAGCAGTCAATTCTAGATGTATCCAGCCAGGGGGAACTATTTGGACACTCAATAAACCGTCACAAGTTGCTGTTAAATGATCAGCAATTCCCCTAGCGATTTCTATTGCTGGTGAATTATGAAATTTTGCTAACTGTAGAGCTACACCAGAAATATATAAGGTTTTTTCATGATCTACCCCTTTGTATAGAGAGATTTTTCTAGGTTCCATGCATAGAATTTCTCCTGTACTGGTATAAACACTTAGAGCAGCTTTTAAATAACTATCTATTAGAAATTTGATAGCTGTATTTTTGTTGAAACGTAACCAGTGATACACGTATCTTTTTGTGAAAAATTTGCGGAGGGGATCAATTTATCCTGTTCCATCCACCTTTGGATAGAAGTTTAGTCTAGGTAAAGAAAAATGAGAGTAGGATAAAATTTGATGAATAATCAATGAATAGTGAGTAAACTTTACTACCCTCATAGTACAGTAAGAAGTATAACAGAAGATGTAGAGGGCGATCGCCATTTCTACAGCTTTCATGGCTGACGCTGTCAGGCGTTCAGCCCACTCCACAAACACGAAGACACTCCTTGCACCTAAACCTATGACGTCTTTGTCTTCAGCCGAACGCTCTTTGTTACCTATGCAATCTCCATCCTCCTTTTCAGAGGCATCACGGCCTTTCTTAACTTGGCAACGCATTCTTGACTGGGCTCAAGAACACTATCGCTGCCGCACCTTCAGCAAAGATGAGCGCATTCCAGCTAGACCTGGATTGCTGTATTTGGTGCAAAGGGGTGCTATCCGCATGGTGGGAACAGCCCAAGTTAGCGCTACTGCCAGTCAGTTAACTTCTCGACGCATTAACAGAACTCCCGAAGAGGCTTTTTTGGGTTTTGTGGGAGCAGGACAGCCATTTGAAATAGTTGCCCAGTCGCCATTCACACTCCAAGCTTATGCTCACGTTGACCAAACAGCAGTGCTGTGGATGTACTGGCATGACTTAGACAACTGGCCTCACTTCCGGCGGGAAGTAATGGATGCTTTTAGGTATCAGCACCAGCGTAAATTGCTGTGGCTGAGTGCCTTGGGTCAACGTCGCACTATTGACCGACTCTTAGGATTCCTCACTTTGCTGATTGAGGAATATGGAGAGCCAGCCATGAGCGAAACTGATCCTGATGTCATTCGTGGTTATTGCCTACCCTTCCCGCTCACTCATGCCCAAATTGGCAGTGCGATCGGCTCAACCCGTGTAACTGTCACTCGCTTAATGGGTAAATTGCGTCAACGTGGCTTAATCCTGACCCAAGGAGATAATCTGATTTGCTTGCCAGCAGAATCAATTAACAGAGCTAGTTAATGAAAAACGCTTTCTTTGGTGTCTGTTTTCAAAACTGTCACTTGGAAAGCCATCATCAGCAAGTGTTAACGGATTCTGACAAAACCGGACTGGGCAATTAGTTCTTGACCCTGGTCTGTTAACAAAAAATTGGCATAAGCAATACCTGCTTTCTCCTCGTTCTGACCGTTCTGTTTAACCACCACAAACAGATTGCGGGTAATCGGGTATTTTCCTGATTGAAAAACCTCGATGTTCAACTTGTTCCGTTTACCAGGGCATTCATTAGGGAGAATGAATGGTTCTTGGTAAGGAGCAATGTATTGCCCCGACGTTCGCCCCAACGGTAAGGGTTTGATCGAACATTGAGGAACAACCTCTGGGGCAGAAGCGTAATAGATGCCGCCAGGACTAGCAGCCACTTTTCTCAGGGCTTGGGTGGTCGTGGAAACAAACTCCACTTGATTACCAAAGGTTTGACCACCCAAAATGTCTTGGACAAACAGTTCAACTGTACCACCATCACTCACACGACGAGAATAGGGTCGAATAGGCAAATTAGGGCCGCCCACCTGTCGCCAATTAGTAATTTTACCTGTGTAAATAGATTTAAGTTGCTCTAGGGTCAAACCGGGAATATTTAACTGAGGATTCACAGCTACTGCTAACCCATCAATAGCCACAGAGATTTGATTAAGGCTAAATCCCCTTTGCTTGGCACGGTTTAATTCTTGGTCTGTTAGTGGTCGAGAAGACTGGGCAAATGCTAACTGACCATCGATTAATGCCTGTATACCTGTGGTAGAACCAGGAGTAGCATTATTTGGTTCTACATAGCGCAATCGAAAATCTCTTTTTGCTGAGGTAATAGCGGAATCTACAAATAAACGTATTGGCGCCCAAGATGTACTACCCCCATAGTTAAATAATCCTGTGGGGACATCTTGCACCGCAGTAAAATCTTTTTTCCCTGATGGAGAATTTGGTGCTAAAGATTGATTGCTGAGAATTTGATTAAGGCCAAATTTAGAATTTCTGGAAAACCACCAGAAACCGCCAGCTATCAACCCAACTGTTACCAGCAAGGATAAGATGAGAACTAGTGTTTCATTTTTTCGGGACATACAAATTCTAGCTAGTTCGAGTGGCTAACAACCTGGCAGTAAGTATTACACGCTGTTACCCCATATTCAGGATGAAATTAGGTTAAGGTTTAGTTAAATTTATTTAGAAATGGGTGTAAAATCGTAGCCAGTGCGTGAGCGATCGCCTTTGACCACTTTCACTAATTGCACTGGGGCATTTCTGTCTCCAGATGGTAAAAATTGAATTGTTCCAGAAGCACCAGTAGTAGAAAAACCAGGAGTAGTGAGTGCTTGCTGAACACCAGAACGAGTAGGACTTACTCCTAATGCAGCGATTAAAGCCCGTGTAGCATCATAAGCTAGGGCTGTACGCCAACTGACATCACCACCCCATAACTGCCTAGATTGGGCTGGAAATTGAGAATTAGGATCAGCATTAATATGCCAAGGAACAGCTACAACCATATCTAAAGCTTGTTCTCTGCCAATATCTAAAGTTTTGACTGTATAAACATCATCACCAGCTAGTAAAGTTAGGCGTTTTTGATTTAATTGCACTACTTGTAATGCTTTATCTAAAGTTTCAGAATTAGCCGCTAACATTAACACTTCTGCACCCTGTTTTATTGCTTGTTCAATACTAGCTGAGGGGCTAAAATCTGCTTTAGATAAATCAAATTCACCAGAAATCTGTCCCCCTTCCAGGGAAACAGCAGAAACAAACTCAGATTTTAATGATTGACTATAGTTACTTTGAGAATTATAAAAAACTGCTGCCTTCTTTTTAGCCAAATTTTTAAACATATAATTAGCTAAAGTTCTCGCAGCCATAAAATCACTAGGAACTGTGCGAAAAACAAAGCGACTAAAGTTAGAAATTTTGACGGAGGTACTCGTAGGAGAAATAGCGACTAATTCTCCTTCTGTATATACTTTCCCTGCGGCTAATGTAGAGTCGCTAGTATTGGGGCCAATTACTCCTAAAACTTCGGGATTTTTAATCAAAGCTGCGGCAATTTGTTGAGATATTTCTGGCTTGTCATCATCATCAGCTATACCAATTTTTAAAGATACTCCTTTAATCCCACCAGCCAGATTAATTTCATTTTGAGCTTGGGCAATACCGCGTAAAATTTCCGCAGATGCATTGGGGTCACTACCAATGGGAACACAAGCTACAAGGGTATAACTTTTGTTAGTGCCAATCCGGGCATTATTGAGAAATATCAAGGATTCCGGGTCATTGGGTTTGGCTTTTAGAGATGATGTGAAGTTCGAGACTGCCTGTTGATAATTTTTATTTGCTAGTGCTTGAATAGCTTCTTTTTTGAGGTTGGGAATATCCCCATTTATTAAACTTTTTTCACCAAAACTAATGCGTTCTGTGACTTTTATATTATTATTCTCAATCTGACTATTGGTGATACTTTGCTCTAACTTTACTCCAGACGTAAACCACCAAATTCCACTACCTACTAAACCAGCAGTTAATAGCAGGGATAAGGTGAGAATTTTAATTTCATTTTTTTGAGACATAGAATAATAAAAATAGAAGGTTTGTTATGTAAAAATTTACGTAAGAATTCAGGAGTCAGGAGCCAGGAGCCAGAATAGTTACCAAAAGAGGAATCGATAGTAGTGATATTTGGAGAATCTTCAGTCAGCTTGACTCTTAAAGTATTTTTAATTCTGAATTCTGAATCCTTACAAATTTACTTCAGGCAAATCTGAGTTTAATCAATGGAAATATACTAATAATATACGATTTTACAGGGTATATTTTTAGTAATCATCTTTGAGACTTGACAAAATTAAACAGGATAAAATTATTAAAACTAAGTATTTATATTTAGCATATAAATCGACTATTTGACAAGCTGAATTTTACAAAAGTCTAACTTTCCTTAGCGGATTCTAACAAAACCAGTATCTTCAATCAGTTTTTGTGCTTCTGGAGTCAATAACCAATTTGCATAGGCTTCTCCTGCTTGTTGATCTATTTGACCGTTTTGTTTAACAATTACAAATAAGTTACGAGTAATGGGATATTTACCAGTACGAAAATCTTCAGTATTTAACTTATTACGCTGATTTGGACATTGGGAAGAATTAATATAAGGTGTTTGATAGGGGGCGATCAATTCTCCATTTTCCTTACCTGTGGGTAGCGGTTTAATTGTACATTGGGAAACCAGTTCTGGCGCGGAAGCATAGTAAATACTACCTGGTGTGATTGCTACTTTTCTAATAGCTTCTGTTGTTGTGCCGATATAAGTGACATTACTACCAAAAGTTTCTTTATTAAGGACATTATCAATAAAAAATTCTACTGTTCCTCCTGCTTCTTTGGGACGAGTTATAGCTGTAATTGGTAAGTTTTCGCCGCCTATTTGCTGCCAATTCGTAATTTTTCCAGTATATATATCTTTGATTTGATTAACTGTTAAACCTGGTAAATTAAGACTAGGATTAACGGCAATGGCAATACCATCAATTGCTACAGGTATTTCTTTTAAACTAAATCCTTTTTGTTGTGCGGTGGCGTTTTCTTCAGGTTTGATAGAACGAGAAGATTGAGAGAAAGCCAATTGATTTTCTATCAACATTTTAATGCCAGTACCAGAACCAGGTTTTTCATTAATTGGTTGGGTGTAACGTAGAATAAACTGGGGACAAATTCTTTGCAGTTGTGAATCAACATCTCGGCGAATTGGGGCCCAAGTTGTACTCCCACCATAATTAAAGACTCCTGATGGTACGTTGGAAACATTACAATTCGCTACTGATGAATTGGAACTATTAAAATTAATTGAATTATTGGTATTGGGGGCTAGATTGGGTGAATTATTAATGTTGGAATTGCTAGAATTAGCAGAATTATTAGACTGATTTTTACTAATTTGCGCCCAGCGTTCCATTAAAAACCATGCACCTCCGAACAAGAGAAAGATGGTAAAAGATACGGCTAAGAATAGTTTTTGAATTTCGTTATTTTGGGACATAAAAAGCTATTTTGTTATTTTTTTAAAGGAACAAAGATAGCAGAATATAAATCAGACGAAATAGAGTAGTAATGGCAATAGCGACTAAAGCAGCAGTACCACCAAATAGCAAGATATTTTGAATACCTAAATTAGCTTGTAAAGCGGGAACAAAAAAGATAACAGCCAAAGAAATAGCAGGAATTATTAATAAGTCAAATTTCTCAATCCAGCGTTTAGTTTGGGCAAAAATTAGGACTGTTAAAATGACAAAGGCGATACCAAAAGAAATGATGGGATTTTTGAGTAAGCTATAAAAGGCGATCGCTACCATTGCTCCCTCAAACCCGCTAAATGCTGCTCCTCCTAACAATTCCCAAACTGCAAAGGTGGGTTGGATTCTGACTACAGGGGGACGGGGTGGAGGTGGTTGCTGTATTTGTTGTTGGGGTTGGGGTGGGATTTGTGTTGGTGGTTGTGGTTGAGTCGGTAAGACTGGAAGAGGCGTTAAAAACTGATTAATAGCGTCTAAAACTTCTTGGGCTGACTGGAAACGTTGATTAGCAGCAGGTAGTAACATCTTATCTAAAATTTCTGCCAATTGAGGGTTGATGTTTCCAGAGGAATGCCATTCCCACTGATTAGTAAAGGAGTTAAATAGTTTAGTTGCTTCTTGAGATGTAATTAAGGTAATCACAGTTACAGCCAAAGCGTATAAATCTGTGGAGGGGAAAACTTGACCTCCAGACATTTGCTCTGGTGGGGCATATCCTAGAGAATAGATTCCTGTGGAAACTGCGGAAGCGGAGGGAGCATTTGTTACTTGCTTAACAGCACCAAAATCTAACAGAAATAATTTACCATCTTGCCGACGCATAATATTAGAGGGTTTGATATCCCTGTGGATAATGCCCCGATTATGGACATACTGAAGGACAGGCAAAATAGCTAGGAGGATTTCTATGATTTCTGCTTCCGTAAATTTGCCTTTTTGAATTAATTCTTCTTCAAGATTTTTGCCATCAATATATTCTTGGACTAGGTAAAAAAATTGCTCTTGCTGTCCTGGCTGCAAGCCGTGTACTGCGACGGGAAAGAAAGCAAATAAATTAGGGATTTGCTCGTGTTCGCTGCCAATTTGATCTAAAACTTCTGCTTCCCTTTCAAACAGTTGTTGTGCTAGTTGCAGTTGAGTGGGGGTTAAATTACCAGCAGGTTGGAATTGCTTGACTACACAAGGACGCATACCAGGGACACGGCGATCGAATGCCAAAAAGGCAGCACCAAATCCTCCTTTTCCCAATAACTTAGTTGGTACATAGCGACCATCTAACAGCAATGGCATACCACAGGTAGTACAGTATTTTTGCTGTGTGGTTTTGAGAGTTGTAGTGTTGTCTAAGTCCGCAAAGTAGTTTTTGGGACGTGGGCAGGTGGGACGAGTACAGTAAACTTCCATTTTAGTTATTAGTCATTAGCCATTAGTCATTAGCCATTAGTCAAAAGCTATTTACTGGTGACTAATGACTGATGCCTATTGACAAAATGTTACTCTGTCTCTGATGAATTGCGTGTTGCTGTATCCAATGTATCTATTACTAGATTCTTCTGTGTGAATTTTAACGTATCTTGATTCCATCCAGGTGTAGCAAATTGGGGTAAAATTTCCTGACTAAAAGCTTCTGCTGCTTTGGAGCGGTAACGGTTGGGGTTAAAAATCAGCCATAGCGTGCGCTTGACAACTACCCCTTCAATTGGAGCGCAGTGCAGAACACCCATTTGTAACTCTTTGGCGATCGCGGAAGTAGAGACAAAAGCCGCACCCAAGCCAGATTGTACGGCATTTTTAATCGCTTCAATGGAATTTAATTCCATTTCAAACTTAAAGCGTCTAGTATCAATGTCACACCGAGCTAATACTTGATCAATTACCTTACGGATGGTGGACTGAGAATCAAGGGCAATGAATTGCAGTTTATATAGGTCTTCTCTTTGGATGGTTTCTAACTTGGCGAAGGGATGGAATACAGGTAAAATCAATGCTAATTCATCTTCAGCATAAGGAATAATTTCTAGAGACTCTGTTAATTCCGCCGGGATTTCGCCGCCGATGATGGCTAAATCGACCTGTCCATTAGCCACACTCCAAGCAGTTCTACGGGTAGAGTGGACATGTAATTGCACCGCCACATCTGGGTATTTTTGCCGGAATAAACCGATCATCCGGGGCAAGAGATAAGTGCCAGTAGTTTGGGAAGCACCAACAATAAGAGTACCTCCTTGGAGGTTTTGTAAATCCTCGATCGCGCGGCAGGTTTCCTGACACAGACTGAGAATTTTTTCACCGTAGCTCAGAAGTAGATGTCCTGCTTCGGTTAATTGAGCGCGTCGTCCTCCCCGGTCAAACAAGGGAACATCCAGTTGCCGTTCTAGGTTTTGCACCTGTAAACTCACGGCAGGTTGGGAGACGTAAAGGCTATCAGCGGCGCGTTTGAAGCTCCCTTCTACGGCGATCGCTTTGAGAATGCGTAACTGATCTAAAGTGAAAGGAAGGTCAGACATATGGCTCAACCCACAAACTTTGAAAGGAGCGGCAAAAGACAATAAATCAGGCTTTACAGCTTGTTAGCTGGTCATGATTTATTGCATCTTAAACTTGGAGGTGTGACTCGAAAATGACATTACCACAACGGCTTGGTGAAAGTCTTGTTTATAAACTGTTCATGGTATCATTAGATGCCTTGGTGATTAGAACATTTTGATCTAAGCCCTTTGAGTATTGGTTAACTAAATTTAGTTTTCTATAGATTACTTTACTTGTGTCTATGCTGCCGACTTCTGAGTTCACCTCCAGTCATTTTGTGATGCTAGGGTTGCAATTAACCTTTGCGATCGCGCACAGTGGAGGCGCTGCCCTGCGTCCGTGGGCGGAAAAATATATTGGGCCAAGGCTTTATCGCATTTTGTTTGCATTAGTCAGCCTTCCTTTGGCTGTAATTTTAATTGTTTACTTTTTGATCCACCGCTACGACGGCTGGCAACTTTGGCAGGTACAAGATGTGCCGGGGGTGCAAATAGTAGTTTGGTTACTTTCAGCAATTTCTTTTTTATTTTTATATCCTGCTACCTTCAATCTACTAGAAATTGCGGCTATTCAAAAGCCCCAAGTCCATCTCTATGAAACAGGTATTATCAGGATTACCCGCCATCCGCAAATGGTCGGACAAATTATTTGGTGCATTGCCCATACTCTCTGGTTGGGTACTAGCTTTACCCTGGTCACTTCTTTTGGTTTAGTGTTACATCATTTATTTGGCGTGTGGCATGGCGATCGGCGGTTGAGCAGCCGTTACGGTACAGCCTTTGAGGCTGTTCGACAAAGAACTTCTATCATCCCCTTTCAAGCAATTCTCGATGGTCGTCAATCTCTCCAATGGCAGGAATTTCTCCGTCCCGCCTATCTGGGAGTAGCTATTTTCGTAGCCTTATTGTGGTGGGGACACCCACTGTTAGTGGTAGCAACAAATCAAATATTATGGTAATTTTGGTTTATCAAGTAAAAATTTAGGAGTTGAAAACTAACCTGGAGACGCACTGCTTCTGGTAAAAGTTTTCATTACCTGAGTTTTCAATAGTGGATTCTGTTGCTGAATCCTCCACTAATTAACCAAGCTAAATCCTCAATTCTTTCTCCCGATTCTTCCATAATCACCATATCCACAAATATGCTTGTTTCATAAAAATTTCCACTTATCAGTTGCTACCAAATCAATGTAGGATGAACTGAAATAGCTACCAAGTGGAACTTTCCAGCCAGTTGGAGATTTACTACTGTTGGTAGTTGCTACATTCTGTTGACTTTTTTGGTGAGCTTCAGACAACTAATGTCTGGAACATCCCAAAAACAGCCAGTGCTAAAACCACGCTGCTGAACTGTTTACTATCAGCATTTACTAGCTCAATTTTTATAGATTGTATTTTGAGCCTAGCTACCCCTCAGACTGACTTGGTATTTACTCCTATTGGTAGCTAACCTGCGTATAAATATAAAAACCCTATAAATCAAGAGGCGTCATGGTGTTGTCGGTTAGTGAGCGGACATTTACTCAAGAAGTTTTAGAATCTCCCACTCCTGTTTTAGTAAATTTTGAAGCCCCTTGGTGTGGCTTATGTCGGATCGTCCATCCCTTGTTGTTACAATTTCAAGCTCAGTGTGGTGACGAGATTAAATTGGTGGGTGTAAATGCTGATCAAAACTTTAAATTGTCTAATACCTATAGACTTAAATCTTTACCAACTTTATTGCTGATTGAAAAAGGTATCATCCGACAGCGCCTAGAAGGTTTTCGCACCAGAGAAGATTTACGTCTGGCTTTAGAGGAAATTAAGCTCACTTACACTAGCAGCCTTAGAACTTACAATAGTCAAAAAGCAGTAGATTTAGAATGCAAACCCGCTTAAATGGCTTGGTCATGATTTGCCAATAGTATCAATCGTCTCTGGCAAATCTAAAATCATGCTTAATGCCCCATCCAAAGGTCATCGGATGGGGCATTTTATCTATCTGGGATAGAAGGTAAATTTAGCCTATAGGTTTTGCTAACAACTAGTAACCACCAGTGAATACAATTACGGACTTACATTAATTAGACATGATGACAATCACCATATAGTGAAAGCTATTACGGTTACGGGATGGGATGAATTTGGGCAACAATGGAAATATTAAATGCCAACTCTACAGGAACTAGTTGGTGATTGTGAATTGCTTGATTCAGAGTAGCGAAAGTTGGATAAATTGCGGGACAGTGAAGAAATCGTTAAATTCTTCCCAATGAGTATATCACTGTCAGTAATGTAGACTGCAAATTGATCAAAATCAAAATGCAGCTGTTAATCTAGCCAAGGCGATGGCGAAACGCCCGCTTTCCGCGATCGCTTCTAGAGTATCAGCTTGTCAACGGAAAGCTACAAAGCTACCACCATCAAGCAGGAAGAAAATCTAGTACTTTCTAGCCTCTCTGGAACGGTAGCTTACAATTATTAACAGTTCCAACAAGTTAGTCAAGAAATCTAAAAGTAGGCGTTAGTGATGGAAGTAATCTATCAGTATGCCTGGCTGATTCCAGTTTTACCCTTGTTAGGGGCTATGCTGGTCGGTCTAGGGTTAATCTCGTTGAATCAGGTGACGAATCGCCTGCGACAGCTAAATGCTGTGTTAATCATCTCCCTGATGGGAGCAGCTATGGGGCTATCATTTGCCTTGCTGTGGAGTCAAATTCAAGGACATGAGCCTTATATCCGCACCCTGGAATGGGCAGCCGCAGGCAATTTTCATCTGAGCATGGGCTATACTATTGACCATTTGACAGCCCTAATGCTGGTGATTGTTACCACTGTAGCCTTTTTAGTCATGGTTTACACCGATGGCTACATGGCCCATGACACAGGTTATGTGCGGTTTTACGCCTATCTCAGCTTGTTTGGCTCCTCCATGCTGGGTCTAGTGGTTAGCCCCAACCTAGTACAGATTTATATTTTTTGGGAATTGGTGGGGATGTGTTCCTACCTACTGGTAGGTTTTTGGTACGATCGCAAATCCGCCGCCGATGCTTGTCAAAAGGCATTTGTCACTAACCGCGTGGGTGACTTTGGTCTATTGTTAGGGATTTTGGGGTTATTTTGGGCAACAGGTAGTTTTGATTTTGCCACAATGGGCGATCGCCTGGGCCAACTTGTACAAACTGGGACGGTGAGCAATTTCCTCGCCGTCCTTTTTGCAATTTTAGTCTTTCTCGGCCCTGTGGCTAAATCAGCCCAATTTCCTCTGCATGTCTGGCTACCAGATGCGATGGAAGGCCCTACCCCCATCTCCGCCCTCATCCACGCCGCTACAATGGTGGCAGCAGGTGTATTCCTGATTGCTAGAATGTACCCAGTATTTGAACACGTTCCCGCCGCAATGAACGTGATCGCCTTTACTGGAGCATTTACGGCCTTTTTAGGGGCAACTATTGCCATTACCCAAAACGACATCAAAAAAGGTCTGGCTTACTCCACCATTTCCCAACTTGGTTACATGGTGATGGCTATGGGAGTAGGTTCTTACTCCGCCGGTCTTTTCCACCTCATGACCCACGCTTACTTTAAAGCGATGCTGTTCTTGGGTTCCGGTTCTGTCATTCATGGCATGGAAGCTGTAGTCGGTCATGACCCCGCATTGGCACAGGATATGCGCTTAATGGGCGGTTTGCGGAAATATATGCCCGTCACGGGCTTAACCTTTTTGATTGGTTGTTTGGCAATTTCTGGGATTCCTCCCTTTGCCGGTTTCTGGTCAAAAGATGAAATTCTCGGTGCAGCCTTTAAAGCCAACCCTGTACTGTGGTTGATTGGCTGGTTAACTGCCGGAATCACAGCTTTTTATATGTTTAGAATGTATTTCTCCACATTTGAAGGCAAATTCCGGGGCAATGATGAAAAAATCAAGCATCAGCTGAAGGAAGCAGCAGCCCTGAAATTAGGAGCAGAAGCCGAATTAGCACCCGCCTTTGGGCCTGGGGCCATGAAAAAAGGAGAACTAGACCATCACTCCCATGATGGCCACGGACACCACAGCGACTCCCCCCATGAGTCACCTTGGACAATGACTCTACCGTTGTTGGTGTTGGCAGTACCATCAATATTAATTGGGTTAGTTGGCACACCTTATGCTAATTATTTTGAGCAGTTTATCTTCTCTCCCAATGAAAGCCTAGCCGAAGTTATAGAAAAAGCTGCTGAATTTGACCCCCAAGAATTTTATGTCATGGCGGGTAGTTCTATTGCTATTTCTGTAGTAGGTATTACTCTAGCGGCACTGATGTACTTAGCGCGGAAAATTAAACCAGAAGCGATCGCTAAAAACATTCAACCACTCTATGAGTTATCCCTCAACAAATGGTATTTTGATGACATTTACCATCAAGTTTTTGTCCTGGGTTTACGTCGTCTAGCTAGACAAGTCCTAGAAGTTGACTTCCGTGTAGTAGATGGCGCAGTTAACCTCACTGGCTTCTTTACCCTAGTCAGTGGTGAAGGATTAAAATACCTAGAAAACGGTCGCGCTCAATTCTACGCCTTAATTGTTTTCGGTGCAGTTTTGGGCTTAGTGATTGTATTTGGTGTTACCTGATAGTCAAAGATAGGGGAGAGGTCAAAGAATTATTTTTCACCTTTCCCCTGTTTCCCATAAATTTATTTTGAAAAAAACCTAAGATTACTAACATTTAGAAAACTATAGCAATCCTAAATCATTTATGAACGCTACCTGTTCCCTGTTTGCTATACATAAATAAAAATAATAATCGTATTCGTACTATTAAATCACTTTTTAGTTAACTATTTTGAACTTGGAGATATTAAATACTAAACATAGGGAATACCAGGAGAATTTATTAAAACTTAATGATTTTGGTTGCATTATTCCCCATTATATCCCAAGTGAGAAATATACAGCACGTTTGGGGTAAATGAAGTACAGAAGTTAATAACAAAGCCTGATGCAAAAGGAGTTTCAACCCTGTTCCCTGTTCCCTGTTCCCTGTTCCCTGCTGTATGTTAAATTATCTTAAGCTGCAACACATCATAACTGGTAAAGCTTTAATATTCAGAGGACAATCTAACTAGATTAGTACGGTATCAAAAATGAAATTTTTTACCTCTGTTAAAAATCTCTTCTTGTATTCATTAGCTTTGTTAATCACAATTTCTAGTTTGTGGTTAACACCAGCCAGTTCTTTTGCTGCACCATTAGATTTAGGTGCTGGACAGTATATTGCTTTTGATACTACCGCACAAACTCAAGCTATTGATGATTCAATTGCTATTTACAGAAGTCTCAAGGGCAAAGTTTCTAAGGGTGAAACTCTAACAACAGATGAAATAAAAGTGATTTTAAACGAGATTAATGCAAAAATTAATCCTCTAGTACAAGCAAAGAAAGATTTATTAGCAGATGATCCAAATGCACAAACTCAATCTGTTGATGATTCAATCGCTTTCTACAGAAGTCTAAAGGGCAAAGTTTCTAAAAACGAACCCCTAACAATAGATGAAATAAAAGTAGTTTTGAAGGGCATTAATGACGAAATCAATGCTTTGGTTGTAGAAAAGAAAAATCTGTCAATTAGCTATTAACTGACTTTAAGGATCAGTTAACGTAGTGTAACGCACCATCTGATCAAACTACCGATTAAAGGTGCGTTACTTTATCGCTAACACACCCTACATAAACTGATGATTCAATCGCTTTTTACAAAGAATCAATTCAATTGTATTAAAATTTGTAACACCCTCTATTTTCTTAAGTTATTAAAATCCATTATTTATTTAATAGGCTATTGACTGATACTATCCCTTAGTCCACCTTGCCCAAGTTACCAATATATTAACGGGCTATATATATCAGTTATACTGGAATAAATAAAAGCAATTTCCTAAATAGTATGAGTGAAACCCTGGCTGATCTGGCTATACCACCACAGTTTCCTGACCATACTCAACTACCAGAATCTGATGGTACTTTTGTGAAAAATTTTCAAGAGCATCCCCAAAGCATTATTATTACAGACTCGATTATTGAAACTTTACAAAAGTTACATCCAGATGGACAGTATTGTATAGGTCAAGACTGTGGTATTTATTGGCGAGAAACTGAACCACCAGAAAAAGGTGCAATAGCGCCAGATTGGTTTTATGTCCCTGATGTCCCACCCAGATTAGATGGAAAAATTCGCCGTTCCTATGTATTATGGCGGGAATATATACCCCCATTAATTGCAATAGAATTAGCTAGTGGTAATGGTGAGGAAGAACGAGACACCACACCTCTACCTGCAACGGGAGCAAGAGAAGGTGTAAAACCTGGTAAATTCTGGGTATATGAACGCATTATCCGTATTCCCTATTATGCCATTTATGAAGTGAATAATGGCAAATTAGAAGTTTATCACTTAGTAGATTTTTCCTATCAGAAAATCCAGCCAAATGAGCGCGGACATTACCCAATTCTCCCTTTAGGAGTAGAGTTAGGACTTTGGCAAGGAAGTTTCTTAAATAACCCTGAACAACTCTGGTTGCGTTGGTGGGATTTAGAAGGTAATTTATTGCTAGTTGGTAAAGAAGAAGCCGAATTACAAAAGCAAAAAGCTGAACAAGAAAAACAAAGGGCTGAACAAGCAGAAAGCAAAGCGGCACAACTAGCCGAACGTTTACGAGCGATGGGGATAAATCCAGATATAGAATAACCCTGTTCCATTTAGAATTATTTAATCAAAAACGCTGTTTAATTTTTTTCGATAATTTGGAAGATATTTTTGAGACTCAACAATATTCAGGACAGTATAAACCTGAACATGAGAATTATAAGACATTTCTACAAATGACGACAGAAGTTGAACATCAAAGTTGTTTAATTTTAATTAGTCGGGAAAAATGCCCAGAAATGATTTCTTTGGATAGTGAACTTTATCCGATTCATTGTTTAGTATTGTCAGGGTTAGGTGATGCGGCGACCCAAATTTTACAAAACCAATGTTTAAAGAATGAGGATGGTTGGTTAAAATTAATTCATTTGTATGAAGGGAATCCGAAATATTTACAGTATATTAGCACTTTGATTAATGATATATTTCTGGGTGATGTGTCAGAGTTTCTTAAAGAACATTATCTGAATATTAACTGAGGATATAAAATCAATTATAGCATCAGTTTGGAACAGATTAACTGATGTGGAGAAAGAAATTTTATTAAAAATAAGTCAAGAAAGTCAACCGATGTCTAGAGATGAGATTAGACATGGTTTATTATCATTGTTATCTAGGGATATTATAAACGGTTTACAGTCATTAACTGGACGTTTTTTGTTAACAAAGTTAGAATGTGAACAAAATTTATTTGATCTATCCTCTGTTTTTAGAGAATATCTGAGAGTTTGTTATTGTCATCCGAGTTCAAGTTAGTAATAATATGAATACATTGGGCAGGACATGGCACTGCCCACCAGTGTAAACTTAAGCCCTAACGAATAGAATTCGTGGCTACACAGGCAAAGTCCGCCTACGCGGACTAATGAAAAATCAAGGTTTTCAAACCCACGCAGGTGGCCTTCCCTACGGGAAGCCGCTACGCGTCTTGTTT
>DATGXQ010000548.1:0-9619 GCA_035298905.1 Nostocaceae cyanobacterium
GGTGAGGGGAGAGGGGAGACACGGGGAGGGGAGAGGGGAGAATCTTTTCTGTCCCCGCGTCAGAGCGTCTCTTCTGCCCCCCTGCCAATACTTAATTCCCTTTGTTACCGTAAATACATCAAGCCTATTTGTATAAATATATTACTAATTTTACCAAATATATGGTAATATGTTACATTTAACTTAATAAACCCTCTGTATATTTAATCTTGCTATTCTAGAAATATGCCTATGAGTTGGGTTGTTCGATGTAGGGACAATAATTTCTCACAAAAGTTAACATTGCGCTATGTTGTGTAATCTAACTTAACTTTTGTGGGGTAATTAGCTCAAAGCGAGTAGAATAGCAAATACAAAGGACAAGACAACTGATAGACAGATTAGTTACCCTAGAAACAGACTCTTATTCGAGTCTGGGGTTACGTCAGCATATTGCCCTTGTGGCATACCAACAAAAACCAAGCAAACTCAGAAAAAGCCAAATTCATCATTAAAGAGCTCCCACAAATCATAATGCCTGTGATTGAGAAAAAAAGAACTCGCGATCTGCCCCAAATTAACGAAAGAATCCGTTTCCCGAAAATTCGGGTAATTGATACTGATGGTTCCCAGCTAGGGATTATCACTCCACAGGAAGCATTGCAGCTAGCTGAGGAGAAAGAACTAGACTTGGTGCTGCTCAGTGATAAGGCTGACCCGCCAGTGTGTCGGATTATGGACTACGGTAAATATAAGTTTGAGCAGGAAAAAAAGGCGCGGGAAGCCCGGAAGAAACAGCACACGGCTGATGTCAAAGAAGTAAAAATGCGCTACAAAATCGAAGAACACGACTATAATGTGCGTGTTAAGCAAGCAGAACGCTTTTTGAAAGATGGTGATAAAGTTAAAGCGACTGTTATGTTCCGGGGTCGGGAAATTCAGCATAGTGATTTAGCAGAGGACTTGCTCAAGCGCATGGCTACTGATTTAGAGGCGGTTGGTGAAGTGCAACAAGCGCCGAAGAAAGAAGGACGCAATATGATGATGCTAATCTCACCGAAGAAATAATTAGCAGGGTAATGGGGCTGGGGAGGAGGAGAGAAAAAAAGAATTCTTCCTAACTTCCAATCCCTCACTAAAGCAACTTTTGTAAATTTATTTCAAAACTTTAGTCCTGGATTCTGAGTGGGCAAGATAATACTCAGATGTTCAGGACTTTTGCTATGGAAGAAGTGTTATCCTTGTTACATATACTTTGGTGCTGTGCTTAACCCAGATACTAAAACTGCATGGAACTAAACAATCACTGGTTAAATGCCGATAGAGGCATTCTGACGCGACTGCTGCAATGGGTAAATCTCCGACCAGAGGAAGTTGAACGCACTTGGATGATGTTTGGCTTCTACACTACTGTTTCTGTGGGGTTACGGTGGGCTGAAGATAGTACGGTAGCACTATTTTTAGAGCAATACGGGGCTGAGTATTTACCATGGATTTATATTGCTAGCGCAGCTATTGGGGCTGGACTGGTAGTTTTATATTCTTGGTTACAAAAGATTTTCCCTTTGCGTTGGGTGATTGTGGCGATCGCTCCTTGTATGGTAGCAACATTATTCTTATTGGTGTTGTTACGTTGGGGAGTACAGTTTTCTTACATTCCCCTGATTATCGTCTTTTTACTCAGGTTGTGGGTTGATGCTTGTTATGTAGTTAATGACCTGAATACCTCGATTGTTGCTAATCAATTATTTAATATTCGGGAAATTAAGCGCACTTACCCCCTGGTGAGTAGTGGCATATTAGTCGCTGATGTAATTAGCGGTTTTAGTTTACCTTGGTTGTTGCAATTTGCCACACTGAATAAGGTGATTGTCATCGCCTGTTTGGTAATTATTTTAGGCTCTGGTATTTTATTTTATTTAACTTATAATTACCGCAAATCTTTTCCAGAAAAACCACAACGCCAAATTCCAGAAGAACAAGCGGCGCGTCATCGTCGTCTGCAAACCCCGCTTAAACGTTATGCTTTCCAGTTATTTGCTTTTGTGGCACTGTTGCAAGTAATTGGTTTGTTAATTGATTTTCAATATTTACGAGAGTTAAATTCCAATTTGGGAGAACAAGAGTTAGCTGGGTTTTTAGGTTTATTTGGCGGGATTGTTGGTTTGTGTGAATTGGGAACACAATGGTTTTTCTCTAGCCGGATTATTGAAAAGTTAGGAGTATTTTTCACGGCTGCACTGTTGCCAATTACAGTTGGTTTTGTGATCCCAGGATTAATTTTTATTTTAAATTTATTTCCTGCTCTCCACTCCCAAAGCTTTTTTTGGGGTATTGTGGGGTTAAAATTTTTTGATGAATTACTGCGCTACACTTTTGTGATTAGTAGTGGCCCAGTGCTTTATCAACCGATTCCCGAACGGATTCGCAGCCGGATGCAAACATTATCTGGGGGAACAGCCGAAGCGATCGCCTCTGGTTTAACGGGCATGGTGATTTTCCTCACTTTGCTATTCACGCAAAAATTGCTTTCTGCACCGATGCAAAAGTGGGTCTTGGTTGCTCAAACAGTGGTAGTGGCAGGAACTTGTTTAAAGGTAGTTTGGGAATTGCGATCGCGCTATGTGGACTTATTAGTTCTCAGCGCCGAAAGGGGAGAACTCAGTGCGGCTAATGTGGGTTTGCGGGTATTTAAGCAAGGGGTAGTCAAAGCTTTATCAGAAAAAGGCTCTAATGCCGATAAACGCTCTTGTTTGGAACTTTTAGCCCAAATTGACCCCCAAGGGGCAGCGCAAGTTTTAGCCCCGTTATTAAAAAGATTAACTGCGGATTTACAATGTCAAAGTTTAGAGGTGATGTTGTTGGGAGGTGCAAACCCCCAATATGTTCCAGAAGTGCGCTTCTTGTTGGAACAACCAGAAGGAGAAGTTGATCCTGAAGTATTTGCTTTAGCTTTGCGTTATGTTTGGCTGGCGGAAGCGAACCCTAATCTCAATCAGTTAGAAGAATACCTGCAACCAAATCACCATTCCTTAATTCGTGCTACCGCCGCCGCTTTGTTGCTACGCCAGGGAAACCCCATGCAGAGGGTAGCTGCAACTAGAACTATGCGTCGGATGCTGACCCATAAACAAGAACGGGAAAGAATTAATGCTGTGAGGGCTTTACGGGAAGCAGTGTATTTACAAGAACTACGGATTTATATTCCCAATTTACTCCAAGATGAGTCTTTACGGGTACGGTGTGCGGTGTTAGAAATGATTGCTGCTACCCATTTAGAGGAGTATTATTCATCACTTTTAACAGCACTTTTCTATAAGTCTACTCGTGCTACAGCGATGAAGTCCCTAGTGCGACTAGAAAATGAAGCTTTACAGATGTTGATTCAACTGGCAACTAATATATATAAACCAGAAGTTCTCAGAATGCACGCTTGGCGGACGATCGCGCAAATTGGTACTCTAGAAGCTAGGGAAAGTTTATGGTTACATTTAGAAACTTCCTGGGGAACAAATCGAGACTACATTTTGCGAAGCTTACTCAAAAGTCATCAACAGCCAGAAAAAAACCATGTACTAGATCGGTTTTATGAAGCACGTGTAGAAGCTTTAATTGAGCAGGAGTTAAGATTTTTAGGAGAAATTTACGCTGCTTACCTGGATTTTCAAAGGTTGGATCTGTTAGAAATATATCAACCAACTGAGCGTCTGTTAACCATTTGTGAGTTACTCAAACGCTCATTGCTAGAACTAGAATTAGATGTTAAGGAAAGATTGCTGTTATTACTGAAACTGCTTTACCCAGCAGAGAAAATGCAAGCAGCAGCCTTTAATATTCGTTCCCAGTCTGTAGCCAATTTAGCACGGGGCTTGGAAATTTTAGACCATACAATCAATTTATCTTGTAAGTCGCTGCTATTGAAAATTTTAGACCAGCGCTCAGAACAGGAAAAATTGCAGAATTTAGTAGAAGCGGGGATATTGGAATATGAAAGTATGTTAGCAAGCGATCGCCTTTATCGGTTGATTGTTTTGGGTAATTTACTTTCCGATTGGTGCTTGGCTTGCTGTTTCCATTTTGCCCAAGCTGCCCACATCAGATTAAATACATCGGAAATTGTTGTGACATTACGTCATCCCACAGGCTTTGTCCGAGAGTCCGCTATTTCCTATTTAAGCGTAGTTTCTCAACGAGTATTACAAGAAATTCTCCCCCACCTGCAAAAAGACCCCCATCCCCTTGTCGCTGCACAAGTGCGGGAGTTAATGCAGAAATACCAGTCTTATAGCAGAAATCAGGACTCAGAATAGTTATCAAACAGTGAATAGATAGTAATGAACAGTACTAAAAAACAGTACTAAAAATAGGCAGTGAAAATTTGAGTACAGCAGATTCTAGGTAAATGAGGTACAAATTTTTGGAAAAAAGCTTTATGCTAAAAGACTTTCACCCTTCCTGTTAAGAGTTCCCTGTTCCCTGCTGTATTTTACAAATCGTAATAAATACTGGGAAATTTTTATCATGTGTAAGGTACTATACTAGAAACTAGAAGGAATTATATACGTCTTTATTTACACTGTTGAGTTATCAGTCACCATAAAATGCTGAAAAAATCTCTATTGCTTATAGCGCTTACTCTTGGTCTATCTACTGATTTAGTATTGACAAATTTGGTAGCAACGGCACGACCAACTTCTAGTTCTAGAAGTGGCAGAACAACCACCACACCAGTTAAGAAACCTGGCCAAACTCAACCTGGGTCAACATCAAAACGTCGTTCAATCTTGAATTTTAGGGTTTCTAACATTCGCGCTTCTCGGAACCGGGAAGCAGGAGCATCTCGTGGTCGTTGTATTCCACAGGATATTACAGCCTTGTTACCAGCACAGGCTAAATCCTCAACAGAAAAGATACCCGTAGAATTAACAATTAATCATCATCCCACGTTTTTTATTAATGTCCCAGAGAATACAGCCACCTCAGCAGAATTTTTGCTCAGTGCTGAAGACAAAACTCCCTTACTTAGAGAAGACATAGATTTAACTGCTAAAAATGCTGGGATTATTGGCTACACTTTACCCAAAAGTTTTAAAGGCTTAGAAACTGGCAAAAAATATCGCTGGCGTTTTACTTTACTTTGTGACCCAGAAGATCGCAGTGGCAACCCCAGAACTAGCGGTTGGGTTGAAAAAATAGAACCAACAGCAACAGTAGCCAAACAGTTAAAGGCAGCAACAACGTTGGATGAGCGTGCGGCTATTTATGCTAGTACTGGTTATTGGCAAGATACTCTCAAAGCTTTGACTGACTTACGCACTGCTAACCCCAATGATCAGGATATAGTTGCTAGTTGGAATAATGTACTTAGCTCAGTTGGTCTCAAATCTTTAGCTCAAAAACCAGTGTTTGAGGTTACAGGTAAACCATCTGAAGGCTTGTAGATTTCATTAGACAATTAGTTACTTGAGTCTAGGCAGGTGGAACATTAGCAGTTTGATTACTATAGCAATCCTAAATCATTTATGAACGCTACCTGTTCCCTGTTCCCTGTTCCCTGTTCCCTTTTTCCAAAAGTCAGTTCACAACTCAGATCGGATTGCTATAGGCGTAAAGTTGTACTTTGCGCCTTTGTGTTTTGCATTCATTAGAAGTCAGGAGTCAGAATTCAGGAGTCAGGAGTAAAACAGAAATCATTTACCAGGATATCTACTACTCATCAGCGTCCGTCTGCGTCCGTCTGCGTCCATCCGCGTTAAATCTTCATCTCCCTTTTTTTGGGTAATTAATTTTGACGAGGGACTTAAGTCGTAAAACCCTGATCAAACCTTAGTTTCCCCATTTTTAATTTGTAATTTTTCATTTTTAATTGGTTTCTACGTCTTGGGGAGGATGTTGAGGCTGTTTATTTGTCAACTAGCACATTAATACCCATGTCTAGGGTATGAATTTGTGAGAATTTTTGATTGGTAAAATACAAATGTTCTACCAGAAGCCCAATAAAGATAGTATTATGAAGAATTGTGTCAAGTGGCAAATTTCTTACATTGTGTCAATATGTCAGACCAACAGCTAGCAGCATCCTTAAATGGACATCTTCCTCATCCCCACCACAACAGCCAGAATACCATTCGCATTCGGGGTGCTAGACAGCATAATCTGAAAAATATTGATTTAGAATTACCACGGGATAAATTAATCGTTTTTACTGGCGTTTCTGGTTCGGGTAAGTCGTCTTTGGCCTTTGACACGATTTTTGCAGAAGGTCAGCGTCGCTATGTCGAGTCCTTGAGTGCCTACGCGCGGCAATTTTTGGGACAGTTGGATAAACCGGATGTGGAAGCGATCGAAGGTTTAAGTCCGGCGATTTCCATTGACCAAAAATCTACTTCTCACAACCCCCGTTCGACTGTGGGAACGGTAACGGAAATTTATGATTATTTGCGGCTGTTGTTTGGTCGGGCTGGTGAACCCCATTGTCCGATTTGCGATCGCTGTATTTCTCCCCAAACCATTGACCAGATGTGCGATCGGATTATGGAACTTCCCGATCGTACCCGCTTCCAGATTCTCGCGCCTGTGGTGCGGGGGAAAAAGGGAACTCACCGCAAACTTTTATCTAGTTTATCGTCCCAAGGTTTTACTAGAGTGAGGGTAAATGGGGAGGTTAGAGAGCTATCTGATTCTATTGAGTTAGATAAAAATATTACACATAATATTGATTTGGTTATTGACCGTTTAGTTAAGAAAGCTGGTATTCAGGAACGCTTAGTAGATTCTCTTTCCACCTGTCTTAAGCAATCTAACGGAATTGCTACAATTCAAGTATTAAATGATACATTTGATAAAGTAGCGCAGGAGCGACGTGATAGTAAGTATAACATAACTGGGGGGGAAAATAGCGGTATTTCCGAACAAGAATTACCGTCAGAAATGGTCTTTTCGGAAAATTTTGCTTGTCCAGAACATGGAGCGGTAATGGAAGAATTATCACCGCGATTATTTTCTTTTAATTCTCCTTATGGTGCTTGTCCCCATTGTCATGGGTTAGGGAGTTTAAGAAGATTTTCCCCGGATTTGATTATTCCCAACCCTGATGCACCGGTTTATGCAGCGATCGCCCCTTGGTCAGAGAAGGAAAACTCCTATTATTTGGAGTTGCTGTATAGTTTGGGGCAGATGTACGGTTTTGAGTTGCAGACGCTTTGGAGTAAGTTGACACCGGAACAGCAGGAGATAGTTTTACATGGGGAAAAGGAAGACCAGATTGAGGAAGGCAGAAAGCAAGTATTTAAAGGTGTGATTCCGATTTTGCAACGGCAATATGAAGGTGGGACAGAATTAATCAAACAGAAATTAGAAGATTATTTAATTGATCAGCCTTGTGAAGTCTGCGGCGGGAAGCGGTTGAAGCCAGAAGCCTTAGCGGTGAAATTGGGACAATATGGAATTTTAGATTTAACAGGCGTTTCCATTCGGGAATGTCGAGCCAGGATTGATCAATTAAAGTTGAGCGATCGGCAAATGCAAATTGCAGATTTGGTGTTACGGGAAATCAAAGCCAGATTGCAATTTTTACTCGATGTTGGTTTAGATTATCTCACCTTAGATCGAGCCGCCATGACCCTTTCCGGTGGAGAAGCCCAACGCATCCGCCTAGCTACACAAATCGGTTCTGGTTTAACAGGAGTTCTTTATGTTTTAGATGAACCCAGCATTGGTTTACATCAAAGAGATAACAGTAGATTACTCAAAACTTTAACTAAGTTACGTGATTTAGGAAATACATTAATAGTTGTTGAACACGACGAAGAAACCATTCGCGCTGCTGATCATTTAGTTGATATTGGCCCCGGTGCAGGTATTCACGGCGGTAATATTATTGCCCAAGGCGATTTACAAACTTTATTAGATGCCGAAAATTCCTTAACAGGTGCATACTTATCTGGGAGAAAAGTCATTAATACTCCTGCTGCAAGAAGAGAAGGAAATGGCAGAAGTTTAATTATCAAAAATGCCCGTCGCAACAACTTAAGAAACATAGATGTAGAAATTCCCTTGGGAAAACTGGTAGCGGTAACTGGCGTTTCTGGTTCTGGGAAATCCACTTTAGTTAATGAATTACTTTATCCCGCCCTGCAACATCATCTGTTGAAAAAAGTTCCTTTACCCAAAGAGATAGATGAAATTAAAGGTTTGAGTGCAGTAGATAAAGCCATAGTTATTGACCAATCACCCATAGGCAGAACTCCCCGGTCTAACCCTGCGACTTACACCGGAGTTTTTGATGTGATTCGGGATGTATTTTCCCAAACCATCGAAGCCAAAACCAGAGGTTATAAACCAGGACAATTTTCTTTTAATGTCAAAGGTGGACGTTGTGAAGCTTGTTCTGGTCAAGGTGTCAATGTGATTGAAATGAACTTTTTACCGGATGTTTATGTGCAATGTGAAGTTTGCAAAGGTGCAAGATATAATCGGGAAACTTTACAGGTGAAATATAAAGATAAATCTATTTCTGATGTTTTGAATATGACCGTTGAGGAAGCATTAGAGTTTTGTCAAAATATTCCGAAAGCGGTGACAAGATTACAAACATTAGTAGATGTAGGTTTGGGATATGTTCAATTAGGACAACCAGCCACAACCTTATCTGGTGGTGAAGCGCAACGGGTGAAATTAGCGACGGAGTTATCAAGAAGAGCGACAGGAAAGACACTTTATTTAATTGATGAACCGACAACCGGGTTGTCTTTTTATGATGTGCATAAATTATTGGATGTTTTACAAAGATTGGTAGATAAAGGAAATTCGATTTTAGTAATTGAGCATAATTTAGATGTGATTCGTTGTGCTGACTGGGTGATAGATTTGGGACCGGAAGGTGGGGATAAAGGAGGAGAAATCATTGCAGCCGGAACACCGGAAGATGTGGCGAAAAATCCTCGTTCTTACACTGGGGAATATTTGCGGCAGGTGTTGCAGCAATATCCGGCAACTGTCTAGATCAGGATTTACAGGATTTAAGGATTTACAGGATGTTTGTTGGAGTTGTGAAGAAGTAATGAACTGCTAAGACACGAAAAGCGCGAAGGAAGAAAGGAAGAAGAATATTGTTAGATTTTGCATTTTTTGTCTGAGGCGTGTTAGTGAAACGTAAAGCTTTTAGTATATATAAAATACTGCATTACGTTTCACCATGCTTTATTTTAAGTATTAACCTTTAAATCATCCGTATGGCAATTTATATTCTGTACTCAAACCATCTTCTAAAGGTAATTCAAAGTACAAGGTGACGTTTCCCTTCCATTCAATAACTGTCGAACTGGGATATTCAAGAGTTAATTCTGAATTTTCATCTTTTTTGAGATAGTATAAACTAGGAGTTGGTTTAGAAAACTCATCTGGAAAAAAAAATGATTGTAGTTTACTAGTAACCGTTCAGGGGGTGATCAAAAAGTTGTCCTATATGAGATTCAACGAAATCAATACAAGAACCAGTATAGATTTGATTTTTTAAAAGCTATTTTGAATAAGCAAAATTGCTATACTGGTCTGTAAAATGGTTTTTTGGGCATTTTGGTCACGATTAGCTCATAGCATAAATCACTTCTAAGCCTTGCTATACAAGCACTTTAGGCAT
>DATGXQ010000549.1:0-1566 GCA_035298905.1 Nostocaceae cyanobacterium
TAATTTTTAATTTTTAATTTTTAATTACTGACTGTTTTGTATTCCTATCCATCCGTTGAGGGAATTAGACTTTTGTAGATTAGTAGAAGCAAGATTAGCTGTGGGGTGGGAGTTTTTTCCTAAAATAGCTTCTGATAAAGAAATTGAACTTCCCCAATGATATATAGGCATTTCTTGCCAGCAGGTACGACAAAACCCATAAGTTCCAGAAGCGCGGATGTGTAGTAGTAGCAAATCTGAGCAGCAAGGACAGTAGTTCATGGGTTTTTTAAATCCTGTTGATAAAAATGTTGATATTTAGTTAACTCAGGAGAGCTAAAGCTAAAAATTTATGCTCTTAATTTAGCGTGGGATTGTAAGGAACTTGTGAGGATACTTACAATATTCATACATTAATTAACATTTCGATATATTCTGTGAGTATTTACTTTACATTTCATGGCAGTTAATCCTCACAAGATCCTCAAATTCTTTGAGTATAAAAACTATAGTGTGAATCACAAGCAAGGCGAGTCACAACGGACTGAATAATTAAACCTCTTTAGGTATTAAAGGACTCTTAAATATGGTAGAAGCACTACGAAATTATGACGATCGCCAATCTGCCAAAGAAAAAGCTTTAGTATTGCCTTTTAGCTCAGTTGGCATTGCAGATATTCCCCTCGTAGGTGGAAAAAACGCCTCTTTGGGTGAAATGATCCAGCAACTCAAATCAAAAGGTGTCAAAGTTCCCACAGGCTTTGCTACAACTGCTTACGCTTATCGATACTTCATTACGAACGCGGGTTTAGAAACTAAGCTGAGAAAGATTTTTGCTAATTTAGATGTAGAAGATGTTGACAATCTGCGGCAATGTGGTAGGCAAGCTAGATTGTTAATGCTGGAAACTCCATTCCCTCTGGAATTACAAGAGGCGATCGCTAGATCCTACCAAGCCCTCTGTCAAGAATACGGTTTTGATACGGATGTGGCAGTGCGTTCTAGTGCTACAGCCGAAGACTTACCCGATGCTAGTTTTGCTGGACAACAAGAAACATATCTTAATGTTCACGGTTTGCAAGCAGTCTTAGCATCCTGTCATAAATGTTTTGCTTCCATTTTCACCGATCGCGCCATCTCCTACAGACAAATCAAAGGCTTTGATCACTTTGATGTGGCTCTCTCTGTCGGTGTACAGAAAATGGTACGCTCAGACTTGGCCTCCTCTGGGGTGATGTTCTCCATCGACACAGAAACGGGCTTTAAAGATGCAGCCTTGATTACTGCTGCCTATGGTTTAGGTGAAAACGTAGTACAAGGTGCAGTTAACCCAGACGAATATTTAGTCTTTAAGCCTACCCTGAAAGAAGGATTCCGCCCAATTTTACAAAAACGCTTAGGGACAAAAGACATTAAAATGGTCTATGACTTGGGTGGTTTAAAACTGACCAAAAACATCTCTGTCCCTCAATCAGAACGCGCTGTATTTGCCCTCAATGATGAAGAAATTCTCCAATTAGCCAAATGGGCTTGTATTATTGAAGACCATTATTCCCAAGTCCGGGGAACTTACACCCCAATGGATAT
>DATGXQ010000550.1:0-11533 GCA_035298905.1 Nostocaceae cyanobacterium
TCTCCCCATCTCCCCATCTCCGTGTCTCCCCTCCCCGCGTCTCCCCTCGACCTGTCCTCCCCTCTCCAATCCTTCATTAATCGAGAGATTTTAGCATCCATAGAGATTCTGTGCGATAACCCAGTTGATGATAGAGGTTTAGTGCTGGGGTATTGGATGCAAATACTTGTAAACCGATTTGGCGATCGCCTCTTTGTTTTGCCCAATCTTCTAGATAATGCATTAAGCCTGTACCAATACCCTTTCTGCGGTGTTCTGGGGCAACGTAGAGCAGGAAAATATGGGGATGACGAATCCCTGTAACTTGATCTATGGCGTTACCAACCCATAAACAAGCTATGGGTGTAGTTGTTGGGCTAGTTTCACTATCTACCCACCATAAGGGGGTATCAGGGGATAGATATTGATCAACTGTCCGTGCTAGATGGGAAAAATCTTGATGGGGCAGCATTTCTTGGTAAGTTCGCTGCATAAACTTGACCAAGAGCGATCGATCTACAGGTGAACCACGACGCAAGTTATAGCCTGGGATAAAGTAATTCAAAATTCAAAATTCAAAATTCAAAATTTAAACTTTAAAAATTACTGTTTTTTTTATCAGGCTGGTTTTTACCAGCCTTAAGGAGATTTAAGAGAGGTGAAATAATATTGCGCCTACTTCTTCAATAGGGGCGGGTGCTGCCATGTCAGCAGGTAAAAAGATGCGTGCGCTGACAGCTACCAAAGCAATTAAAAAGACGATGACAACAAGTAAGGGGGCGATGTATTGGCGAAAGATAGCCATAGCAGGATTTTAGATTTTAGATTTGGGATTTTGGATTTGAGCAGGTTCAATCCAAAATCGCTAATTTTGGGCTGATTTGATGATTGAGCGATCGAGTGATCTAGACCTAACGCTGATCACGATCTAAATCATCCAGCACTCTTTCACAATACCAGTTTTCTGGCATTCCCGGATAATTTTGTTTAGCCTGTTCGATTAACCTTTCTGCTGCGGCTACATCCCCTGATAACCGACTAATCAACCTATTTTTCAAATAGTTATCACTACTTTCTTCTTCTACCCGGTTGGATATCCCACTATTCAGGGGTTGGTACTGTTCTTGTCGCAACTGCCAAAACAAGACGTAATAAAGCGTACCAAAAATTACAATCAGGCTGAGTGTTCCCAAGAACGTGAGGAGATTAAACCCCAAATATCCTAATACTAATTGGGAGAGGACATAGCCTAATAATAAACCTGTAAATATCAGAACAAATGTACCGACAATTACCACTACTTGGTTTCCCATATATCTTCTTCCTCAAGTCCTGGTCTAGTAACTGCCACTGGGATTTGATTCCAAGGGGCAACAAAAGGTAAAAGTAGCAATCCGGGTAAAGCTGCAACTAGGGAAAGCAAGAAAAATGTAGGCCAGCCTGTAGCTTTAGCCCAACTTCCTGCCGGTGCGGAAAGAACATCTCTACTAATAGCCATTAAGCTAGAAAATAAAGCAAACTGAGTGGTTGTGAAACGGTGGTTACAAAGGCGCATTAAAAAGGCCACCGTTACTACCGTGACTAAACCTGCACAGAAGTTTTCCACATTAACTGCTAATACTAAAAGTGAATAATCTTTTTTATTGACTACAGCTAAGGCATAATAACCTAAATTACTGAGTAATTGCAGTATACCGAATATCCACAGACTACGATTTAAGTTAATTTTGGTCATAATTACACCACCAGCTAAAACGCCGATGGTGGTGGCAAAAAAGCCAATACCTGCTTGAATCGTCCCAATTTCTGTTTTGCTAAAGTTGATTTCTCTGAGAAAAAGATTTGCTGTGATTCCGACGAGAGAATCACCCATTTTGTACAGCAAGATAAAGACTAAAATTATCGAAGCTTGGGTGAAACCAAAGCGGTGAAAAAATTCTTTGAAAGGAAGAAAAATCGCTTGTTGCAGGTTTTGGGGAGCATCATTTTCTCTAGCTTCAGTAATTAGGGATGTGGGTAATAATAAAGATGCACCTATCCAAGCTACTAGCAAGACGGCCAACAACCAATAAAATATCGGCAAGGGGATAAAACCCACAAAAACGCCGCTTAGTAATCCCACTACTAAAAGGGTAATGAAGACCAAGAAAACTAAATCTTTGATTGACAAAGGAGAAGTTTTTTGTGGGGCTTGGGTTTCTTTGGGGGATGAAAAGCTGGTAAATATACCTCCTGCCATCAAAACTGCCATGAGTAAATAAACACCATTCCAAGGAACATAGTCTGCTAAAACTAAGGCTAAGGAACTGGTGATAAATAGGGCGATACGGTAGCCTAAAACCCAAACAGATGCACCAGCTTGGGCTTCCAGTGGGTTTAAAACATCGGTGCGATAGGCATCACCGGCGATGTCTTGGGTAGCACTGAGAAAGGTGATAGTTAGACAGTTAATAGCCAGGATTTGCAGAACTTGGGGATTTTGGGACGGTTGCTGGAAGGCTAAAGCGGCGATCGCCAATGCTAACCCAATTTGAGTAATTACTAACCAACCCCGTCTAGCCCCTAAAAATGGCGGTACAAATCGATCTAATAGGGGAGACCACAAGAATTTTAGGGAGTAGGGCAAAGCCAGCAGACCAAATAAGGTGATTTGGCCAATATCCACTTTGGCATCTTGCATCCACAGTTGCAAAGTTCGGCTAGTTAAGAACAGAGGTAAGCCAGATGCAAAACCCAAAAATAGCAAAGCTGCCATTTTTTGGCTTTGAAAAGCCTGTCGCAGTGCTTGAATTTCTTTCATCAGTTGCTAGATTCCTTCTCACCTGTTGCAAATTAGGGTTATCTTTACATATCACAGGCGTGATTGTTTGGCGATCGACCAATTTGCAGTAGATACTCTGGTTTGAGATATTAGTGAAGGACACCCTGACAAAATCAGCAGTTTCTTAACTTTGCTTTAAATAAATAAAGTTTGTTGTACCCAAATAGGTATCAACCGAATCAATTACAGCAGTTTACATTGATATTGCCTACTTTTCAGGGACAATTTAGGAATTGTCACTAGCTTGGTTTTCTGCTGTATTTTACCTGAAAATTCGAGCTTTTTTCCTGGTTTCTCATTCCTAGATGGATGATTGAGCGTTTTTTGTGGCCAATTCGATTAAATCTTCAATTTTCTTCAAATTGCCGTCACCTGCTAAGTAACCAATGCCCCGATGTAAATGTAAGCGAAATTGCTGCGCTAAAGTTTCTTTATCAGTACCTAAGCCGTCGTTGTGGCAGCGTTGCTTGAGGGCTAAGAGCAAAATATCAGCCATTTCTCCACCAAAGACACGCCAGGACAGTTCTACATTACTATCCTGGGGAATAGGAACGGGTGAAGGTGGTGCTGGTTCTGCTAAGGAACGACAAAAAGCCCAACGACACAGTATATTCCATTGCTCAATTTTGGTGTTGCGCTTAAGTTTTAGCAGTTGTTCCTTGGCTGTTTGGGATAAGCGGATGCGTTCGATCGGTGATTCCATTGGTGATTGGTGATTGGTGATTGGTGATTGGTGATTGGGGAGACGTTCTAGAGGGAAGAAATAATTTTTATTCCCTACACCCTACACTCATGACCAAAAATACCCTTTTTTGATAGTTGTTTGTCGGTTGGAGGAGTTGTATTTGAGGAGATACTCACGAGCGATCGCCTCATTCTCTGTCAATACTTTATACTCTGTTTTGCCTATTTCCGTATCAGTAGAGAGGAGAATAACTTGATGGCTGGCTGCTGGGAAATACCTTTCTACTAAATTGTTACGGTGAGAAGAGTCAAGCCGACCTAATGGTGTATCGATAGCTACTGGTAAACGCCGACCGGAAACTTTAGCCAGTCCCCACAAAAAGGCGATCGCTAATAATTGTTTTTCCCCTGCTGAGAGGCGATGTTTAGGGACAGGTTGACCGTTTAAATCGTAAAGAGAGAGGCTGAAAGTCTTGGCATCTATGGCGATACGATGGACTAAATCGGACTTATGCAGGAGATAGAGGAAACAATTCTTTACTTCCTCTTCAAGTTTATTAAGTTTGCGTAAAGTCAGGCGATCGCGGAACACCCTTAAAGTTTCCTGCACTTTTGCCGCAGAATTAATAATGTGTTCATTAGTTTTAGATTTAATATTTTCTACTGTATATTCACTCAACTCTTTTTTAGTTTTATTAATATCAGCTTCTAACTCCTGCACCTGGCGATTTATTGACTCATAAGTAGCCCTAGTTTTAGCCACATCAGCTTGAGCAATTTCCACAGCTTTACGTAACTTTTCATATTCTTCCGGTGCAGCCGCAGTTTGCACTTGTCTTTCTAAAGCATTAATTTCTTCTTCTTTAGTTTTGAGTATTTCTAATTTTTGTTTAGCTGTAAATAAGGAATTTTTCAACCGATAAACCAAGTTATCAAGTTGGCTTAAACTTTCCTCATCAGCATTTAAGTACAGTGCTTCTGTAGGCTGAGAATTAGCATATAAACTATTTAAGTCTTGACTCAAATAATCCTGAATCTTTTGAATTTCGGTTATCGAAATAGATATTTGACTCAACCAATTAACTAAACGTTGATCCCGCTCAATTAAAACATCTTTAGCTAATTGTACTTGTTGATAGCGAAATTCTTTTGCTCCTTGTTTTTGAACTTGGTTCAATAAATTATCAATTAAAGCCAATGGCAACACATCAGCAGCTAAATCACACATAGACTGCCGGATTTCTTCAGCCTCATCAGCTTTTTCCTTTTGTTGTAATTCTAATTGATTTCTCTCCGCCGCAATTTTCCCACCTCTAGCCACAAACTTATCAAGTGCTTCCTGTTGTTTTTCCTCAAAATACTCAATTTCCCTTTTCCAACTCTCTAATTTTTCCTTTAATTCTTGATACTTTTCTTGTTCTTTACTTAAACGTTTTTCAATTTCTTCTAAATTAGCTAAATCCTTTTTACCAGCAACTTCCTTTCTTTTCCGATTGACCAAAATTTCTAAATCCACAGATAATCTATCAGCTAATTCTAAACCCAATAAACCACGAATCGCTTCAATTACGATTGTCGGAGGTGTTTCTTGTTCTGCCAATTCTTTCACTTGTTCCCCATCAAACAGAAACAAATTAGAAATACCCAAAGGCAGAATATTTTCAATATAATCATCCCAAATATTAGCTAATTCATCTCTAGGCCAATCATCCTTTCCCGATAAACCTAATTCTAAAATTCCTAAACTATCTTTACCATCTTTGGGATTTTTATTCCAATGGCGAACAATTCTATATTTGACTGGTTTATCTTCCTCAATATGCTCAAACAGTAATTCTATCCGAGTATCTTTACCATCCTCCGTTTTGCTATTAACACTTTGACTCAAAAAATCGCCATAACTCAGATTACCACGAGTAGAACATTGAGCGCGATGACCGTATAAAGCCAGACGAATCGCATCCATTAGGGTAGTTTTTCCCCCTCCATTCATCCCCCCTAAAAGAATAATCGGCCGGATTTCTTCTTCATCTACTCTAGGGTTAAGATTGATTATTTGTCTCCCAGCATAAGGGCCGAAGTTTTGCAGGACGAGTTCAAGAAATATCATTATATTTGTTAATCAGTTAGTTAGTAGTGTATTTTCAAAAAAGAGCGAATAGAATTCGCGGCTACACAGGCCAAGTCCGCCTGCGCGGACTATTTTTTACTCAAGTTCCCAGTGGGGAATAATTGATTTTTTTTGATGGTGCGTAGCTTGATTTCTAATATAATTAGCTACATGATCAATAGCATCATGGCTAACTGTAAAAGCTCCATAGCTACCTTGCCATTTAAAAAACTCACCTGGTTTCACTTCATGAGTAATAAAATGCGAAGAACTACCTTTAATTTGCTTAATCAGTTCAGAGATGCTAATAGTCACCGGAAACCCTGTAAGCAAATGTACATGATCAGCAATCCCACCAACAGCAATTACAGTACATTTTAATTGTTCACATTCATGAATAATCGCAGTATAAACTGATTTTTGAATATCTGGTGTAATTAACGGCAACCTATCCCATGTTGACCAAACATAATGTAGATATAATTGTGTATAATTTGCTCTCATATCCCTTATTTTAAACTACAAACACCAATTCTACTTACATTTTTTGATCTCTCGATCCTATTTATATATATTAAACCCGCGTAGGCGGGTTTTGTCTGTGTAGACGCGATTTCCAATCGCCCATTGTTTTAAATCGTCAATTCCCAATATATATTAAACCCGCGTAGGCGGGTTTTGTCTGTGTAGACGCGATTTCTAATCTTAATTAAAATCCTCATTACTTCACCCTGATTATTAGTAGGTTGTGGAGGACTCCATTCACCAACTGCGGCAAAACCCAACTTATACAAATGCAAAATTATACTGTTAACACCTGCGGGTGAACCAACTAACAATAATTTCACCTTTTCTCTATTTGGTGCATTTTCTGGAGAAATACTCACAGACGTAACCTCAGAAGTTTGATGGAGATTTGTAATAAAACTTGTCACCATACGGTTATTAGTTTCTTAACTAAGCATACGTTACCTATAGGTAACATAATAACCTGAATGTTCCCTAAAGGGAAGATTTACTCTAAAACCAACCTCTGACAAAATCTAAGGCATGGGAAAAGCAGGACAAGCTCTTAGAAAAGTGTTAGAGAACTATGACATAAGCCAGAATCGCTTGGCTGTGACAATGGAAACTGGGCGCTCAAACGTACATAGATGGATTAATGAGACTAGAGATCCCACAGCCGAATCAGTTTTAGAAATTCGGGACGCGCTAGAAAAGATTAACCCATCTGCGGCAAAAGACTTTATCAGGCTTTATCTAGGGTACGACCCTGAAAAATGAATAAATTTAAAACTGAAAATTTGCTGCATATCTAGACTAAGCGCATCTAAAGTATGGGAAAAGCAGGACAAGCACTAAGAAAAGTATTAGAAACCTATGAAATCAGCCAAAATAGAGTGGCAGTTCTCATTGGAATTCCCAGATCAACAGTACATAGATGGATTAATGAAATTAGAGATCCGGCTGCTGAATCAGTTTTAGAAATTCGGGACGCGCTAGAAAAAATAAACCCCTCTGCTGCGAAAGATTTTATTAGACTGTATTTAGGCTCAGTCCCTGAAGAGTAAATAATTTGAATTATTCATCCTCAGTTACAGGCTGCTTTTTAAACTTCAAATTACCCCAACTCAAATTTTGATTATTCTCTTCTTTTTCCTCTGTTTTGTGTACATCACCTAGAGTCAACTGTTTAATCTTTTCTTTATATGTCACCATATCACCTTCACTAATCGCCATTTTTAAATCACGCTTAAGGTGAGCATTTTCAATCGCCTCTTCTTGAGAACGTGAACTAGTTTCAAAACATTTTTCTAGGGTGTCGTATATTCCTACACGGCGGGCTTTCTTGCGAAATTGATACTCTGTATCTAAAAGTTTTGACATTAACTCTAAGTGCATTTTATCATCCGCACAAATTTCTTCTAAAACTGCCCATTCATCACTACCTAACACTCTGTAGTCAGAACCAGGACGGGGATCTTTAAATTCTTCTCCTGTAACTTCTTGATAAATCCGAGGTAAACTATCATCAAATTCGTGTTTTTCTTCTAACCATATCCGACGAATTTCGCTTAATTCATCAATAGAAATCAGCGTTATATCGCGCATATTTTCTGGTGCTGTTTCCCGAATTTGCTTTTGCGCTTCTAACAATTTCCTCAGCCAATACTCACGCCAATATTTCGTATAAGGTCCTGGTATTGGTACAACAGTAGTATTCCCTTCTTTGTGACGTTCAACTAGTTGCACGTGTCCTCGAAGACGACGAAAATCTCTTCTATGCTGATCATTTTCAGTATCTAGTTCATTACGTAGGTCTAACAAAGGCTGCATCCATTCTTTTTCTTCATCATTTTGAATCATTGCCTCCATTGACTTATCTTGACTTACTATAGTACAAACCCAGCAACCAAAGCGAGAATCACCACAGCTAGGAGTTGAAGTATCAACAACTAAAGGGCATTCATTATCTGCGGTTGCACCTCTATACATAGAAAATAAATCTTTATTATTGTATCCCCAAGGATTCGTCCATTGCATTAAATATAGCCAAACTTCATCAGTTCGCCAGTCTTCAATAGGACTATAAATTAATGCATTTGGCAAACTAGAGCTATAATATAGAAGAGATTGAACTGAAATTAAATTAGGTTTGAGCCTTTCTTTTAACGTACCTATTTTATGTTTTTCCATTGAGATAGCACGTTTGATGCTTTCAGCCTTGCGTGTGCCTAAAACAAGAATCACTTCTCCTTGAACTCTTACTACATCACGAACAAACCGATTAGAAGGATGAATTTTCAGGCGGTCTGTGCACCAGCGAAATTTACCACGTGGTGCTGGATAGCCTTTTCCAATTAAACTTACCCAAAAAGTTTCTTTCACATCAGGCTGTAATAAATGAGGTTCAACAGGCATACCTTGTTCTCTAGCTGCTACTTTCATCTGTTCTAAAGAGTTACGCACCCAAGCAGCAACAATAGGATTTTCTACTAATGTATCTGTAGTAATGACATATATTGTTTTAGTGCGCTTTTCTGGTGGAAGTCCTGAAATAGCATTCCAAACAAGCTGTAAAGTAGCTGTACTGTCTTTTCCACCAGAGTAGCCCACAACCCAAGGTATCTGATCTAAACAATATAATTCCTGAATTTCTGTGGTGAGAGCTTGAATATAGTCAACTAACTCTGCTACAGTACGAGCCTGTTGACCTTTATTTTCGGGCTGTTGTGCTGTAGTCATTATCTCTTCACCTCTTTATATATAAGCATTAACTGATATATTCCATTGATTGAAATGGAATTTATATTTACGCTTGACAAATATACATAAGTATATATTTGTTAAGTTTTTAAAAACTCTACTATATAATATCCCCTTTTTTGAGTAAAAACGCTACACTAAGCAAGAAGTTTTTAAAAATTAATATGAGTAACAGTGCATCTGACCTAACTGGTGATATTACTAGAGATAGCCTGGAACGAGATAACAAGGATAGACAGGCACTAGCTGTACTTTTAGAGAAGTTTCTAGAGAAAAAAGACCAAATACTCGTACAAAAAACCCAAATGGGTGGAACTGACGCTTATGTGGGTTCTGTGACTTTGGAATGGTTTGCTGGTCGGGTTCATTTTGCTCATGATTTACCTCTACTGCAAAAGAAGTACAACCCAGAAACAGGTAATATTGAGATTGATGCAGATAGTATTGATGAAATTCGTCAACGTTCTATTGACTGGTCGCGTCAAGCACCATTAGTTCAATATTTAGCAGCAAGAACAAATCATAAATTTCCCCCTGTATTGGTAGTAATTAATCAACCTTGGGTAGATAATCCAAGAGCAACAGAATGGGATAGTGAAGGACGTGCTATTAAATCTACCACTGATTTTATACCTTTAGATCAAGATGGTAAGGTTGGTCTGCTAAACATTTCTGAAGAAAATGTGACTATTTATGCTTTAGATGGTCAACATCGGCTAATGGGTGTGCAAGGGTTAATGGAGTTACTCAAAACGGGTAAACTCCCGCGTTATAAAAAAGATAAAACTGCTGATGAAAGTTTTATTACTGTATCTGATTTACAAGAACAATATCAAGTAGATTCGGCTTATTTACAAAGTTTACCTCAAGAAAAAATTGGCATTGAATTTATTTGTGCGGTGAATGCTGGGGAAACCAGAACTGAGGCTAAACGTAGGGTTAGGTCAATATTTGTACATGTAAATTTAATGGCTGCACCTTTAACTAAAGGTCAGTTAGCACAGTTAAATGAAGACAATGGTTTTGCTATTGTAGCGCGAAAAATTGCTGTAACTCATCCACTTTTAGCACAGCTTCCAGGTAGAAACCCCCGTGTAAATTGGAATAGCGCAACGGTAGCGACAAATGCAACAGTTTTGACAACTTTGCAGGCTTTACAAGATATGTCTGAACGCTATTTAGGGCAAAAATTCCCCCATTGGAAACCTTTAGAAAAGGGTTTAATTCCTCTGCGTCCAGAAGATGAAGAATTAGAAGAGGGAATACAGGAATTTAGCCAACTTTTTGATCACTTAGCTAATTTACCAAGTTATAAACTTTTAGAACATGAAGATACACCAAGTTTAAGGAGGTTTAGTTTTGAAAAAGGTGGAGGAGAAAGTAATATGCTTTTCCGTCCAGTTTCTCAGGTAGCTTTAGCCCAAGCTTTAGGAATTTTAGTTTTTAAAAAGGGGTTTTCTCTCACTGAAATATTTAACAGATTAACTAAATTTGACCGTCAAGGAGGTTTCAGTGGGATGGAGTATCCCCATTCTCTTTGGTATGGGGTTTTATATGACCCGAATAAAAAACGGGTACAGGTTTCTGGTAGAGATTTAGCAGCAAGGTTGTTAATTTATCTTGTGGGTGGAATAGAAGACCAAATGGAAAAAGCAGAACTACGTAAGGATTTAGCTAATGCTAGAACTATAGAAGATAGGACTATTAGTTTTGATGGTAGGTTTGTTAAACCTAAAGATGTGGGACTTCCACATGTTTTGTAAACCATAAAACTAATTTATCTTACTCATCAATTTCTTCATCTTCCTCAAATTCATCTAATATTTCTCCATATTCCTCATCCTCTTCTGACTCAGTTAGATAATCTTGAAAGTTATCTCCGGGAACATTTTTATTAGTTGTGTCATCAGCTTCTACATAAATTTCTTCCTCATCTATCTCGTTTTCTTCTATCAGATGGGATTCAGGTAATTCTACAAAAAACTCTTTTCTCCAATTAGCAATGTCTCCCATACTCCAATCTACTTGATTATCTACTTCTTCTTTGGCACGACGTATTAGGTCTTGTACTCCATCAGATGTATTAAGAAATATCATTCTGAAAAGTTCTATACATTTATCACTGCCAGACCCGGTTGTAATCATCGTAAGTTTTTCATTAGGCTGTACAATCACATTTTTCCAATGAGGTGCGTTTCTGTCTAAAAAGCCAGCACTATACATTTTGGAAATGCTTTTACTAATTGAGTCCAAAAGCTCTGGAATTCTATACTCAGCTTTTACTCTCAGAATGAATCTTGCAATGGCAAAAAAAACAATACGTTGTCCAAGAACTGTATATAAAATATTTGATTCTCTTAGTCTTTTCAGGTTGTCTTTTTGACTAGTCTTCAGCTTAATTTCTTCAGGTTGAGCAGGAATAGTTATACCCCAATTTTCAAGTTGCTCAAACCAATCTTTAAAGGGTTGAAGTTCATAAAAAAACCACTGAAAAATCTTTCGAGTCCCTATACGGGGAATTTTAGGATGAGACATATAATATGTCTTCATTGCTTTTTCTCTGTCAACTGGAGAATTAAAAGTCTCTTTGAGGGCTTTTTTTTTGTAATCTATCAATAACTCTACAGTACATTTACTGATTAAATCTATAGTTGTTAGATAGGGGTCAGACT
>DATGXQ010000551.1:0-19664 GCA_035298905.1 Nostocaceae cyanobacterium
CGATCGCGTGCGTCCTAGACCATTAAATTGGCGATATCAACATGATTATATCGGTGGTAGATTAACTAATTTGTACAAAAAATTGAGCAAAATTAGAAAAGACCATCCTGCGCTAACATCGCCTTTCTTTTATCCTGACTATTATGATGAAAGAGATACTCACTTCAACAGCCAAGGTTATGGTGTAGATGTAGATAAAGATGTGATAATTTATCATCGCTGGGGGATAGGAAAAGATGGTAAATTAGAAAAATTCATCATTGTTTTAAACTGCTCACACTTTGACCAATATGTAAATATTCCTTTTTCTAATAACGGGAGATGGCGTGATTTATTAAATGATCAAGATGTTCAAGTTGAAGGATATTGGTTAACTCAAGAAAAAATTAACTCTAATTGGGGTAAGATTTATTACTTCCAAGCTTAAGTTTAGGAAAATATTCTTGATAGAGCGAGAAAGTCTTCGCTCTTTTTTTACTTTGGTTATGGAAAAATAAAGATAAAGATATTTTCTAAAACATTAAGATTTGTAGATAAGAGTAATAGGACTAATGTTTAAATTAGCAGCCAAAACCTAATCAGCAAACAAGTTTGAGAGATTGCTACCTCCCCCACCCAGCAAAAACTCCTATTTATTACTGGCTCCCAAATTTGCGACAATTCATAAATTGTTTAAGAATAATTGGGGAGAAAATCGCATGAAATTAGCTTACTGGATGTATGCAGGCCCCGCCCACATTGGTACATTAAGAATTGCTAGTTCCTTTAAAAATGTTCATGCAATCATGCACGCGCCTTTAGGCGATGATTATTTTAACGTTATGCGCTCGATGTTAGAACGGGAGCGAGATTTTACCCCAGTTACAGCCAGTGTTGTAGACAGAAACGTATTAGCGCGGGGTTCTCAAGAAAAAGTAGTAGAAAACATCACCCGTAAAGACGCAGAAGAACATCCCGATTTAATCGTTTTAACTCCTACCTGCACCTCCAGCATTTTGCAAGAAGATTTACAAAACTTTGTAGAACGCGCACAATTAGATGCGAAAGGTGACGTTTTGTTAGCAGATGTAAACCATTATCGCGTCAACGAACTGCAAGCAGGCGATCGCACTTTACAACAAATCGTCCAATATTACATTGAAAAAGCCCGGAAAAAAGGCGAATTACCCACAAGTAAAACTGAAAACCCTTCAGTTAATATTATCGGTATTTCTACTTTAGGTTTTCACAATCATCACGACTGTAAAGAACTAAAAAAATTAATGGCAGATTTGGGAATAGAAATCAACACGATAATTCCCGAAGGTGCATCAGTTCATGAATTAAAGAACTTACCAAAAGCTTGGTTTAACCTAGTTCCTTATCGGGAATTAGGATTAATGACAGCTAATTATTTACAATCTGAATTTGGCACACCTTATATAGATATTACTCCGATGGGAGTAGTAGAAACAGCCAAATGTATTCGCAAAATTCAGCAAGTAATTAATGCCCAAGGTGCGAATGTTGATTATGAAGAATATATCAACGAACAAACCTTATATGTATCTCAAGCTGCTTGGTTTTCCCGTTCCATTGACTGTCAAAATTTAACAGGTAAAAAAGCAGTAGTATTTGGTGATAATACCCACGCCGCAGCTATGACCAAAATATTAGCGCGGGAGATGGGAATACATGTAGTATGGGCGGGGACTTACTGCAAATATGATGCAGATTGGTTTCGGGAACAGGTAAGCGGATATTGTGACGAAGTGCTGATTACCGATGATCATACAGCCATTGGAGACGCGATCGCCAGAGTCGAACCCTCAGCCATCTTCGGTACACAAATGGAACGCCACGTAGGAAAGCGCCTAGATATCCCCTGCGGAGTCATAGCCGCACCCATCCACGTCCAAAATTTCCCGATCGGTTACAAACCATTTTTAGGCTACGAAGGTACAAACCAAATCACCGATTTAATCTACAACTCCTTCACATTAGGAATGGAAGATCACCTTTTAGAAATCTTCGGAGGACACGACACCAAAGAAGTAATTACCAAAGGAATTTCCGCAGAATCTGATTTGAATTGGACAAAAGACGGTTTAGCCGAACTCAACAAAATTCCCGGTTTTGTGCGCGGAAAAGTGAAGCGAAATACAGAAAAATTCGCACGCGAAAGAGGATTTAAAGACATCAGCGCAGAAGTCCTCTACGCCGCCAAAGAAGCCGTAGGCGCTTAGTTTAAGTTTCAGTTAATTTGAGCAAGTGGGGAGTGTAAAGATTTATATTACCCACTTGTTTAATTTATATATGGTGTGTAATTATACTACTGTGTAATCCTAAAAAATTAAAAACTGAAAAAGTTTTACAACTATAGTAACTATGTAAAATATTGTTATATATTTTTCAGTAGAGGAATCCGTGAATTTAAATGAATTTTTATCATCTTTACTAGAGGTAAAAGATGATAGTGAACTCACAGACCTATGTAGGAAGAGAGTTTTGCATGGTACTCCATATATTTTTATTGGACAAGAAGACAAATATTATGAATTTAGAAAGAGGATTTCTGAAAAATTTGAGATTTCTTTCTATGAAGTCTATGTGACAGGTTCTGCAAAATTGGGGTTTAGTCCACATAAAAAGAAATATTTTGATTATGAATCAGATATTGATGTTGCTATCGTATCACAAAAACTTTATGAGAAAATTATTAATATTATTGCTATTTATCAAATGGAGCTAAGGAGAGCAAGAAGAAAAGTTTCATTGGACGAATTGGAAATGTACCATTCTTTTCTTGAATATACAGCTATTGGATGGATAAGACCCGATAAACTCCCGGTATCATTTAAGATCAAAGAAATGAAAGATGAATGGTTTGAATTTTTTAAATCTATTTCTTATGGTAAGTCTGAGGTAGGTAATTATAAAGTATCTGCTGGTATATTTAAAAGTTATGAGCATTTTGAAAATTATACTTTAAGTGGACTTAAGGACTTAAAGCAATCTTTAGAAGTGGTGAAAGAAAATGCCCAAGCAAATTAAACCATCAGTGACGAATCCTACTATTGCAGAAATTTACCAGGCCATTAAAGCAGGTAAATTAATATTACAACCTGATTTTCAGAGAAAGTTTGTATGGACTCATGACCATCAAGAAGATTTTATAGATACCATCCTGAAAGGATATCCATTTCCTGAAATTTATGTTTGTCTAGGTAATATTGATACTAAGAAATTACTGACAACACAACACGTCATTGATGGACAACAAAGACTCACTACAATACAACGGTATATAGAAGGTTTGCATGATAGACCTTTAACAAAAATTCCTAAATTTGAAAGTTTAGATGAAGACCAAAGAGAAGAATTTTTATACTACCAAGTTGTTGTACGTGATATAGGTAAGGTAGAAGAAGAAACGATTAGAGAAATATTTCGTCGGATTAATTTGACAGAATTTAAACTCTACGATGTAGAAGTACACAATGCCATATATAACGGTCATTTCATACAGACTGCAAAAAGTATACTTGATGAAATTACCTTAGAAAAATATGGCGTATTTCATGAATCTGAATTTACAAGGATGGCTGATTTATACTTTATTTTGTTAGTAATGGCAACTCTTGAAAATGAAGGCTATTTTTCTCAGGATAAAGAAGTTGAGAATTATATTGCTACATACAATGATGAATACAAGAATAAAGAGCAAATGAAGTCTAATCTCATCAAGACATTTAATATAATCAATGAGCTATCTTTACCAGATGATTCAATTTGGCTTAGAAAATCTAGTTTCTTTACACTTGTTGTAGAATTGGCAAAACATATAAATCATATTCCAGAAAATATGTCTGATCGATTAAATGAGCTAGAACAGCAAATATTAGAAAATAAAAATAAACCTGATACTGAGTATGGACGATACTATTTATATATGTGTTCAGGAACTGCTAATAGAAAAGCTAGAGTGGTAAGGTCGGAAGTTTTTAATAAACATATTTTTGCTTAATGCGACATGACTATCTAGATTTATTTACACAGTAAACTATTTATAAAATCTGTTTTATTCATCCTGTAGGTTGGTTTAAGGAAAAAATCTAAAAAAAGTTATGCTTTTGTGTAAATTAAATTACTGAAATTTCCTATGCCAGAAAAAATCAAACTTATGGCTGACTATGGATGCTACCCACTATGGTGGGATAGTCCTGATAAAGTTGGGGACATTGACCCAGAAACATTACCACTAACTAAAGAAACTATGAACCGTTTAGAAAAATGGGAAGAAACTTATGATGCAAAATTGAATTGGGAAGATCCCGCTAGTTCTGTAGGTTTCACACCAGAAGAGGAAACTGCATTTGAGGAAGAAGGAATTAACCTTTGGAAACAACTGCAAAAAGAACTCGCACCCAATTATCAAGTTGCTTACTTCAGTGAGAAATTACGAAAGGTTATCACTGAACATCAAGAACTGTAAATATAAAAACTTTTCATTCCTAGTTCCAATATATTTTTAATGATACTAGGGATGCTGATTAAAACAACAATTATACAGACTGATTATTATTTAAAGATTATAGGATAAAGCTGATATGAGTAATGATATTATCAAAACAGTTATTTGGGTGAACTCTTCAAAAGAAGAACTTTTAGAATTTCCTGAAGAAGTAATTGATGAAATCGGATATGTTCTCTATCGTGTTCAAATTAATCAAACTCACCCTAAAATCAAACCATTAAAAGGATTTGATGGTGTCTTTGAAATTAAAAGTAATTACCAAACCGATACTTACCGTACTGTTTATGCTATAAAAATTGATAATGCCGTTTATGTTCTCCACGCCTTCAAGAAAAAATCTCACCAAGGTATAAAAACACCTCAACAAACTATTGATTTAATTAAAAAGCGTTTACAAACAGCAATCAAAATTGCTGAATTGCGACAAAATGAATCATCACAGGATTAAAGTATGCTAGATTATACCATTAGTTCCGGCAACATTTTTCAAGATTTGGGATTTCCTAACGCTGAAGAAAAATTAGCAAAAGTTAAATTAGCTTCTGTAATCGCTGATATTTTAGAACAAAAGCAACTTACCCACCAACAAGCCGGAGAAATTTTAAATTTAGAAATTGAACAAGTCCAGAATTTAACCAATGGGATTTTAAAAGACTTCACTATTGATCAGTTATTAATGTTCTTAGTAAAATTAGGACAAAATATAGATATAATGGTTACAAGCCAAACTGAAGGAAAATCGATACCCAAAATTAACGTCGTTTTTCAGTAAACAGCTTAATTATGTCTTGTAGGTTGGGTTGAGTAACGAAACCCAACACTACTTTTTTCAATAATTATTAATCCCTGGTCTGGAATAAATTTGATAGGCAATCCTTGATTTAATTCTTCTGGTTGCCACTCATAATCATCATAACTACCTAAATTAGATAGATCAGATTCTAACCATTCTAATTCAGATTCGTCAATTATGGACACATTCAATTCTTGATGATTGTCCTTTCTCCATTCCAAAAACTCAATAAAATTTAAAACTTCCTGCTGTGCATTTTCTGGCAGGTGTTCTAGTTTATTCAAAATCCTTTCTTTGAGAGAATCCATATTTATATATACCTGATTTATTTAATATTATAACTCATAATTCCTACACTCAGCATAGGTTTTAATTTAGATATTAGACTTAAATCTGTGATAATTTCTCCTGTTGTTATCTTTTCTTTGTAGGCTTTAAACCCTTGCGTAAAGCCAAAACAAAAGTCTTTGTGGCATGTTCTGGATCATTAAAACCCAGTCTAGACGCTACATCCAGCACATATAAAATAGCACTTTCCAAATTTGTCACATTACCGTTAATTACTTCTTGTACTATGGGAGATTCAAAATAAATTCCTAGTGAACATAACTCTTGCCAATGATCAACTAATGGTTCAATCTCAAATTCATCTAATTCTAACCAGTGTAATTGTTCTAATATACTGTGTTCTGGTGGTTGGTTCTGTTTGCGAATTTGGTAAGCGATTTGTTCAGGGTTGATTCTCATATCAAAAGCAGCAAATATTAAAGTAAGTGCTTATTACTATCTTATAAGATTTTTGTGTATTAACCTTCCTAAAATTTATGTAAATTTTATAACTTTTATCCTGATGCCAATTATGTCTTGACAATTGCTACAACATTATATAGAAGCCAGAGTTTTATTTATTTTTTCCAAAAAAATTTACTTATAAATAAAAATCATAGGCTAAAAAATATTACAATACAAACTTATTCATTTACCCCATTAAGAGCAAAAATCAACTACTTGTAGATTTGCCGTAGTGTTGCTGAAGACTATGTAACAAAACGATCACTTAAAAAACAAAATTTCTGCCATTGAAAATTAGCAGAGGCGTGTTAAGGTTTTAGTTTCCTAGACGTTCCCTTGGTGCTTCGACCTATGCATCTGCACTATTTACAACAGAAACACATCGCAGAACTAGTCAATAGCAGTGGCATAGATATACACTTGGCGCAGCTAAATTTTCAGTCGCTTCAAGGCGTGACCGCCTATGAGTATTTACTAATTTCTGAGCAACTGCCACGCACTAACACTGGTATGGTTAAAAATGCTTGGTTGCAGCGTTATGCTCATGTTACTGAGGGCGGTTGGTGGTGTTCTGGTCTAGACCCCCTGTATAATTGGCAAATGATGGAATGGGGATGCTTTAAACCTGACCAACCACGCCAAAATCAAAAGGGTAAATCGATTAAATATGAACACCCTCCTAGTACATCAACTAGGGTGTTTTGTTTGCGTGTTACTCTGCCAATTTGGCAGCAAATATCTCAACGTTATAATGTTGCTATGCCTGAAAATATTACCGTTGCTGAAAATGGTGAAGCTGAAGGTTTTTGGCAATGGGTAATAGAAAATAATATCCCTGTAATTATTTGTGAAGGGGTGAAGAAAGCTGCATCATTATTAACTATAGGATATGTGGCTATAGCTATTCCCGGAATTACTAGCGGCTATCGAGTTGTTAAAGATGAATTTGGTAAAATTACTCGTCGTCAATTAATCCCAGATTTGGCAGTATTCGCTACTAAAAAACGCAGCTTTTATATTTGCTTTGATTTTGAAACTCAAGCGAGGAAAGTGGCTGCTATTAATAATGCTATTTCTCAACTTGGTTGTTTATTGCAACAACATGAATGTATTGTCAAAGTTGCTGAACTACCAGGAATGGAAAAAGGCGTTGATGAATTTATTGTGGCTAAAGGTGCAACAACTTTTGATAAAGTTTATCGCCAAAGTATTGATTTAGAAGTTTACATTGCCCAAACTAAACCCCATACTGAATTAACTACTCCTCCTGCATTAACTGTTAACCGTCAGTATTTAGGTGATTTACCATTTCCTACTTCTGGTTTGGTGGGAGTGAAATCAGCTAAAGGAACAGGTAAAACTACGGCTTTACAAGCTGTTGTCAGTCAGGCAAAAAGTAGAAATCAGCCTGTTTTATTAATTACTCATAGAATTTTATTAGGTCGGTTTTTATGTGAGACAGTGGGCATTAATTGGGGTATTGAAAAAGAACTGACTTACTCAATTCCTAAATCCTTTGGTTTATGTGTTGATTCTATTTGGAAGTTGAACCCGGAAGACTGGCGCGGGGCAATAGTAATTTTAGATGAAGTTGAGCAATCTTTATGGCATTTACTCAATAGTAGTACCTGCAAACAAAAGCGGGTAAAAATTCTCAGTTTATTTCAACAATTAATTGCCACGGTTTTAACTACTGGTGGGTTAGTAATTGCCCAGGATGCTGATTTATCAGATGTTTCTCTGGAATATTTACAAGGTTTAGCAGGAATTAAAATCACACCTTGGGTAGTTGTCAATGAATGGAAACCCGCTAAAGGTTGGGATGTGGCTTTTTATGATTGTCCTAACCCAACACCTTTAATTCATCAGTTGGAATTAGATTTAATTGCAGGGAGAAAATGCTACGTTACTACTGATAGTCGCTCTGGACGTTATAGTTGTGAAACTATAGATAAATATTTAAAGGAGCGGTTGCAAAAGTTACGACGACAGTTTCCCAATACTTTAGTTATTAGTAGTATGACTACTAATACTCCTGGTCATGCTGCTGTTGATTTTATTGCTGCTGTGAATGAGAAGATTATTGATTATGAAGCTGTTTTTGTAACTCCTAGTTTGGGGACGGGAATTAGTATTGATGTGCAGCATTTTGATAGGGTTTATGGAATTTTCCAAGGGGTAATTCCTGACTCAGAAGCACGTCAAGCATTAGCAAGAGTGAGGGATGATGTACCGCGTGTGATTTGGTGTGCTAAACGGGGTATTGGTTTGATTGGTAGTGGGAGTACAAATTATCGAGTTTTGGCTGATTGGTATCAAGAAAACCAAAAGGAAAATTTGGCTTTGTTGAGTCCTATACACAAAATAGATGTTGATTTACCTTTGGTTTATGATCCGATTCATTTACGCACTTGGGCAAAGTTAGCCGCAAGGGTAAATGCTTCGATTCGTCTTTATCGTCAGTCATTAGAAGATGGTTTAAGGATTGATGGACATCAAATTCAAATCCGCAGTAATGAGGTGCATAATAATATTATTCGGGATTTACGTTTGGCATTTTTCGCTACTGATAAAAATGACGTGGAAACTCGACAAAGGTTAATTCTAGAAATTGTTAAGGTGCAAAAAGACTGGGCGCAAAGTCGCCAAAAGGCTAAGGAAATTAAAAGGAAGATTAAGGATATTAAGCAACAAAATCAATTAGCGGCGGCGGTGGCTGTTGCTACAGCAAAAGATATTGATTATGTGGAGTATGAACATTTAGCTAGTAAACATGCTTTGACTGATGTAGAACGTCAGCAGATGAATAAATATGTTCTCAGACAAAGGTATGGAATTGAGGTAACGCCTTGGCTAAAAATGCAAGATGATAAGGGTTATTATGGGCAATTGTTAATTCACTATTATCTTACCCATGAAAGTGAATATTTTCATGTCAGGGATCAGCAAGAATGGCAACAGCAATTATCTTGGGGTGAGGGTAAGGTATTTTTACCGGATTTAAAAACCTATACGTTAAAAGTTGAGGCTTTAAGAGCTTTAGGAATGTTGCAATTCTTGGAAGAAGGAAGGGTTTTTAGTGAAAACGATGCTGATTTAGTTTGGCTGAAAAGTGCGGTTGTACAAAGTAGTAAACATATTAAACGGGTGTTTGGTATTGATTTGGTAAAGGGACAAGAAGTTGTATCGGGAATTAAAATATTAAATAGGCTTTTAGGGCTGTTGGGTTTGAAATTGAAGCAGCTAGATAATTGTTACAAAGTTGATTTAGAATCTCTGGATGATGGTAGGGAAAAGATATTTGCGGCTTGGCGACAAAGGGATGAGTTAATGTTAGCTAAGTTGAAAGTTAATGAAAATGAAAGGGTTGATTGTGTGGTAGGATCTAAAGAGATGGCTTTACAGATTTAGATTAGTTGGGTAATACTAAATCCTCATTTCAAACCTGTCTTTTGCCCTAACGACTAGAAGTCGCGGCTACCAGAACAAAGTCCGCCTGCGCGGACTAATTTATAAGAGGGGTAATAAAACAGGATTTGGTATAAGATGCCCACTCCACAAGAATTTAATTTCTATTGGAGAAGGTAAAATTAATCTCTATTCGGCAGTAATATAGTTGCTGGTGTCACAGTCAGGAAGTCTGTTTTCTGGTTCTGGCATGAGCAAATTTAGATAAAATATAATTATATGGCTGCTGAAAGTCTGATTAATCAAGGATTAGAGAAGTTTTTACAAGGGGACTATCCAGAGGCGATCGCTCTTTTTAATCAAGCTTTACAATTAAATCCCCATGCGGGAGACGCATACCACCAACGCGGTAATGCTTATCTGGCTTTGGGTGAATATGATCAGGCGATCGCTGATTTTCAACAAGCTCTAACTTTAGACAAAAATATTCAGTTTGATTTAGCTAAGGCTTTGCATGATCGAGGTTTAGCTCAGTTTGAGCGGGGAAACCATCCAGAGGCATTTACTGATTTTCAAGCAGCTTTAGATTATTATCCTGATTTTGTGGCAGTTTATAGCAATCGGGGCAATATTTTACATATTTTAGGTAGGTACGAAGAAGCAATTTCTGATTACAATCAGGCAATAAAGTTAAATCCTAATTTTGCCGCAGCTTACCATAATCGGGGTAATAGTTATTATGCTATTGGAGACTATCAACAGGCAATTACTAATTACAATCAAGCAATAAAATTAAATCCTAATTTTGCCGAAGCTTACTATAATCGGGGTCTGGTTTTATCTCATCTCCAAGATTATCCAGAAGCGATCGCCAATTTTAATCAAGCATTAAAATTAAATCCTGATGATGTACAAGCCTATTGTGATCGCGGTTTGGTGCGTTACACTTTGGGAGAGTATGAGGCAGCAATTCAGGACTACAACCGGGTTTTACAGGCAAACCCCACTTTCGCTAAAGCTTATAACTTTCGCGCCCAAGCACGTCAGCAATTAGGAGATTATCAAGGAGCAATTGCAGATATCAATATCTTGTTGCAACTTAACCCTAATTTAGCAGACGCATATAGCGATCGCGCTTCCTGTCGTCGTCAACTGGGAGATTATCAAGGGGCAATTGAAGATTATCATCAAGCATTGCAGATTAACCCCAATTTAGCTATTGCTTATTATGGACGGGGAATTGTCCGGGAAGCAATGCAGAATTTTTCTGGCGCGATTTCTGACTATACCCAAGCTATAGAAATTACTCCTGATTTTGCTCCAGCCTATTGCGATCGCGCTAATGCTCGTCGTCTATTGGGGGATCAACAAGGAGCAATTAAAGATTACAATCAAGCTATTAAACTTAATCCCAATTTGTTAGAAGCTTATTACAATCGCGGGATTACTCAGTACAGTTTACAAAATTTTTTAAAAGCCATTGAGGATTACACCCAAGCTTTACAGTTAAATCCTGATTCAGCCAGATTTTACAGCGATCGCGCCAACGCTTACTATGCACTGCAAAACTATCCAGAAGCAATAGAAGATTACAATCAGGCGATCGCTCTCAATCCCAATGTAGCCGAAGATTGGTTTAACCGGGGGCGCAGTCGTTCCCTTTTGGGAAATTTAAAAGCAGCACTTAAAGATTTCAACCAAGCCTTACAACTGCAACCACGCTGGGCTACTGCTTACCTCGTCCGCGCTGATGTCCAGCGACTTTTGGGAGATAGCCAAGGAGCGATCGCGGATTTTCGGAAAGCGGCTGACCTCTACTATCAAGAGGGAAATATGCAATATTACCAACAAATTATTCACTTGATTAGTCAACTTGAGAAAGTCTAATTATGCTAATTGTACAATTCTTCTATGCAATTTATAAATACTGTATCTTGCACTACAGACCATAACCTGCGATGATGTAGAAGAACAAAGTTCATAGTGTAGTTGTAGATGCGATCGGCGGATAGAAGTAAGATATCCGCCTATTTATTTTTGTTGGCAAAATTGGAATATTAACTTGTTAGTAAATATCTACTTTACAGTGCTATTTAATTTGTGAAATTATAGTAAATATGATATTACAGCAAATTTCAGGTAAATTAAGTACAAATTTTTGGAACAAAGCTTTATGCTAAAAGACTTTCACCCTTCCTGTTAAGAGTTCCCTGCTGTAAATCTTGGAAAATTTTTTACTCATAGAACATCTTTAATTTTGCTATTAACCTCTTGATTCATTTTCAAACCATATCCTCAATCAAAGAAGATATATTTTTCTAAGTAGTATTGCTTAGGGGGACATAGGGCAGATGTAGTTTTATCTATGTTTACCAATGATTTATCATCATATTCAGGTATTCCACTAGAGATTTTATAAATTCTTCCATACAACCAATTAATCTTACCAATTTTTAGACCAAAGACTTGATATTCAAGAGATATCATCAAAATAAGTCGGCAATTAGCTACGGTGGGTGTTTGGCGATCGCCATCCCTACTTTAAGTATTTTTTATCAACTATAAATCAGTAAAACTACGCTTACTGAATGACTCTAAATAAAATTCATAGATACTTTATTAGCTTATAGTACCATAGCTGATAAATTGACTGTAAAAGCTTTTAGGACTTCTCAGGGAGATTTGTTGCAAAATGTATCAAAAAAGAAATAGCCATTAATTAAATTGATATAAACGAAAATATACCAAAAAAGCTGTAACCATTATTTACCCCTAATCATACAGCAAATTTCAGGTAAATGAGGTACAAATTTTTGGAACAAAGCTTTATGCTCAAAGACTTTCACCCTTCCTGTTAAGAGTTCCCTGTTCCTTGCTGTAGGTTATTACTGAAAAATTAATAACGAATATATCCGCGTTTAATTACGTTTCTATTGTGCTAATTTTCATTCGGCTCGTGCCATGCAATTAAGTCGTCTGTCATATTCAGAAGCTATTTTAGCAGGAATACTTGAGTACATCAAGCAGCTAAATATACAGGTTCACAAATCTGAGGATCTAGAATACATATTACAGGAGACTGTCCAGAGAGTCAGGAGAATCTTACAGAGCGATCGCCTAATAATTTACCGTTTCTTGCCAGATGGAGATGGTGTAATTGCTGAAGAAGCTGTCAGTCCAGGATGGCAACCCATTATAGGAGAAATGATTTATGATCCTTGTTTTAAAGACCAATGGTTTAACAAATATCAACAAGGACATATTGGCATTTTGAACGACATTGATAACGAACTAATTAAACTATGCCACCAACAACTTTTAACCCAACTACAAGTTAGAGCTAATCTAGTAGTACCAATTTTAGTCAATTATCAAGAATTAGAAATGAACAGCAGGAAAAGTATGGAAAATTCTCATACATTTCCTCATTTGTGGGGTTTGCTAATTGCTCACCAGTGCAGCAGTCCACGTCAATGGCATTCTTTAGAGATAAAATTACTTCAATATGTAGCGGAGCAAATTGCCGTTGCTATTCAGCACACAAAACTATACAGGCGAATAGAATATATTAATCAAAACTTGGAAGCTCAAATAGAAGCATGTGAAAAATGCCAACAAATAAAAGATTGTTGTTGCTCAAGGGTTCACAAAAATATTCACTTACCAACTATAACGGACTCAGATTTCAAAAGTTTTAATAAATTAAAAACGCCGATTTGGATTTATGATATTCAAAATTTACGGATATATTGGGCAAATAACGCGGCTCTTGACATTTGGAATGCTTCCAGTTTATCAGAACTATTAAACCGTGATTTCAGTCATATTTCAGAATCTACTAAATTGCGCTTACAAAATTATTTACAGAAATTTCAGCAAGGAGAATCAGTTACAGAACAATGGACATTTTATCCCAAAGGACAACCTATTCCTGTGCGCTGCACCTGTTCTGGTGTACAGATAGAAACTGAGCAGATATTAATGTTAGTAGAAGGAGTGACAGGAGTTGTTAATCAAATCGATGAAGAAACATTACGTTCAATTGAGATCCTCAACCATACCACATCGATGATCTCGCTTTACACAATGGAAGGCATGTTATTAATGCAGAACCCAGCCACCCGTTACTGTTATGGAGATACTTTACATCCACAATTATTAAATGAAAATATATTTATACATCACTTTGTTGACCCTAGTTTGGCAGAGCAGATTTTAGATACTATTCATTTATATGAAGTTATCAGCATTGAAGCTGAAGTTGCCACTGTGGAAGGACTCAGATGGCACAAAATGGACATCAGTTGTATTAATGATCCAGTTACAGGTAAACCATCAATACTGGTTAATGAAAAAGATATCACAGATTTACATACTGTTTTAGAAGAACGTCATCATGTTGAGAATGAATTAAGGTGGAAAGAAGCCTTACTACGTTCCATGACAGATACTTCTCTGTTAGCGTTCTTCGTTGTTGACAATCGTACAGATAACATTCTTTATTTTAATCATCGTTTTTGTGAAATTTGGCAAATTGAGCATTTAGAAAAACAAATGCAAATGGGTGTGTTAAAAAACAATGATATTATTCCTGATTGTATACCATTAATTGCCGATGTACCTGCATTTGCTGAAACCTGTAAACCATTACAAAATGAAGAAAATCGCATCACCATTGAAGATACAATTGCTTTTGTAGATGGGCGGACAATTAGGCGTTTTTCCAGTCAAATTAGAGATAGTCAAGACCTCTATTTTGGTAGGTTATATATATTTGAAGATATTACTGCTCGTGTCCAAATAGAAGAGGCTCTGCGACAAAGTGAAGAACGTTATCGCACAGTAATTACTTCCATGGTAGAAGGTATAGTATTACAACATGCTGATGGACAAATTACAGCTTGTAATCAAAGTGCAGAAAGAATTTTAGGATTAACTGCTGATCAGATGATGGGCAGAACTTCCCTTGATCCGCATTGGAAAGCAATTCATGAAGATGGTTCTCCCTTTCCAGGTGAAACTCACCCGGCCATTATCACCTTAAAAACTGGAAAACCATTATTTGATGTGGTGATGGGAGTTCACAAACCTGATGGTAAATTAACTTGGATTTCTATTAATTCTCAACCGTTATTTTATCCCCATCAATCTCAACCCTATGCTGTAATTGCATCTTTTCAAGATATAACAATTCGCAAACAAGCTCAACAAGCTTTACAACAGCAAGCAGAACAAGAACGAATGATTTATGCTATTGCTCAACACATCCGTAAATCTTTGAATTTAGATGAAATTTTAAATACCACAGTTGCCGAGGTAAGGAGCTTTTTGCAGACTGATCGGGTAATTATCTATCGCTTTAATCCAGATTGGAGTGGAGTAGTTGTAACAGAGTCTGTAACCGCAGGTTGGAAGAAAATTTTAAATATGCATATTACAGATAAATATTTTATAGAAGCTCAAGGAAACACATATCAACAAAATACAATCAAAGCGACTACAGATATATATGCTGCGAGATTGTCCCCTTGTCATATAGAATTATTAGAAGAATTACAGGTACGTGCCAAATTAGTTGTACCGATTTTACAAGGCGATCGCTTGTGGGGTTTGTTGGTAGCCCATCATTGTAGCGCCCCCCGTGAGTGGAATGCTAGGGAGATTGAACTATTGCAGCAACTAGCGACTCAAGTAGCGATCGCTATTCAGCAATCAGAACTTTATCAACAATTAGAATTAGCTAATCAGCAATTGCAAAATTTAGCCATGGTAGATGGATTAACTCAAATTGCTAATCGGCGCAGTTTTGATCTTCACTTTACCAAAGCTTGGAATTATCTACTCAGAGAACAGCACTATTTATCATTACTTCTCTGTGATATTGATTATTTTAAACAATATAACGACACCTACGGCCACGCAGCAGGAGATACTTGTTTAAAACTTGTAGCTCAAGCTCTCAAAACAACTGTACAACGTTCTACAGATTTAGTCGCTCGCTACGGTGGCGAAGAATTTGTGATCATCTTATCAAATACTGACCGTGAAGGAGCAATACAAGTTGCCAATAAAATTCATGAAGCTATCAAGTTATTGCAAATTCCTCATAGTGCTTCTGCTGTACAAACTTATGTCACCATGAGTATAGGAATAGCTACAGTAATTCCTAGAGGTGATATGGTTTACTCGTCTCTAATTGAAGCCGCAGATCAAGCCCTATATCAAGCAAAATCGCAAGGACGAAACCGTTCTTTTATTAGTATCAACTATAGTAATCCGATCTGAGTTGTGAACTGACTTGTGGAGAGAAGGGAATAGGGAACTCTTAACAGGGAACAGGGAACTGTTAGAGTTACTAAATAATTTAGGATTGCTATAGATTCCCAACTTCTCATATAGGATTCTAATTTGATTTTTGAAAAATACTTAGGTGTAGAGACGTTCCATGGAACGTCTCTACTTTACAATGCTAATTTTTTAACGTTTAAAGTTTTCAATCAAAGAGTAGTTCTGTCTTCCACTATTATCTGTAAATCTGGTGAAATTTTGCACAGTTAAAGCATTTTTATTCCTGAGATCCAATGTGAGAAGAGTTTCCGCAAAACCAGGATTATAGGTAGCAGTTCCATAGCGATGATTTGCATCTTGGACGCTATTACCATAAGTTACTAGATTAGTTTTACCCCATTTACAATCACTAGGTTGGCATTTGCCAAATGCTTCAATATTTAATTTGTTTCCACCTGCTGATGTAATTACTACACGAGTAATTCCGCCAGTATTAGGATTAGTATTTACCCAAGTGCCAACAAAATCAGCAGGTGCAGCCATAGCTGGGCTAATTACAACAGATGCTAAAGATGCACTAGCAATACTGAGAATAAAAGAATTTTTCAGCATATAAATAACCTCATTTATTAGGTTATAGAAAATTTAGTCAAAGCTATCTACAAAAGTTAGTTTTAAATTACGGATGGAAAAATTAAAATCTTTCTACTAATATTTTTATGCCAAAATATTGACCATTATTACTTACAAGTCAATACTTTTACACTGAACTTCAACAGTATAATCAACTCTCCAAGAATACTTTTGTTAGATAAATTTTTGACATTACTTTTATCTACAGGTCAGCTAAAGCTTACTGTAGCTATTAGCTTTATTCCTCATGCTTAGGTAGTATTTTACTAATTAAATTTATATAACAAACAAAAGAACAGTAAAATTACTTGAAAATACTTTCAATAATTGATACAGTAAGGTATCGTTTCTCAAAAAAGTATATGAGTAACCAGAATGTGTTTGCCGCGATTTTAGCTGGATCTGTCTTAGTAAATTTAGGGTTGATGCAATCAGCTAATGCTACACCAACAACATTTAATCTTGATGGCTCAGTCACAGAATTTAATTACAAAATTCCCACAGGTGATCCACCGATACCAGAATTTGCAGTCAACTCTCCCTTTACAGGTAGCTATACTTTAAACGCCTCACCTTTATCTCCAGATAACTGTTTTATAGCTAACCCTTGCTTTGGGATCAATCAATTTTCTTTTACCTTTGGAAATAGAATTTTTGATAACATTGCTTATCCTAATGCCTTTGGACAAGGAGATACAACAGGAGCTTTTTTATTAAGTTTGAATGCGCTGATTGCTGATCCTCAAAGTGGTGGAGTAGAGAAAATTGGTCAACTCACCATATCCAGAGGGTATCTGAACAATAACTTAAAGAAAATTAACTTTAGTGCTACTGGTGCAGTCTGTATTGAAATTAACAATGGGCAATTTGAATGCGATAATGATCCAGTTGGAGAAAGCTGGTTTGGTGGAAATGTTACTTTAGAAGATTCTCGCTCGATTCCTGAGTCAAGTGTCACTTTAGGACTGGGTGTATTTGGGTTGACTGCGTGGATGTTGAGGAAAAAAATAGGTTTGAAAATTTCCTAGCATCATCTTGAGGAATAGTTGGCTAGGTGCTAGCTAGATTTTAGGTTTCAGCTATGCTTTACTAAAAGCGGTATAGAAAATAGCTGGAAATTGAAGATGAAAGTAGCAGTATTCAGCACCAAAAGTCACGATCGCCAATTTTTAGAGGCTGCAAATCGCACCGCTAAACATGAGTTAGTATTTTTTGAATCCCGCTTAAATCAAGATACAGCCATTTTAGCCGCCGGATATCCGGCGGTTTGTGTTTTTGTTAATGATGAAGTTGACGCACCAACTTTAGAAATTTTGGCTAAACAAGGAACTCGTTTAATAGCTTTACGTTGTGCAGGATTTAATAACGTTGATTTGAAAGCAGCAGCTAAACTAGGGATGACTGTTGTTCGTGTACCTGCTTATTCTCCCTATGGAGTAGCTGAACACGCAGTAGGGATGATTTTAAGCTTAAATCGCAAAATTCACCGCGCTTACAACCGAGTTAGGGAAGGTAATTTTGCTCTAGATGGGTTATTAGGATTTAATTTATATGAATCCACCGTAGGAATTATTGGAACAGGAAAAATTGGTCTAATTTTAGGACAAATTATGCAGGGTTTTGGTTGCAATTTACTAGCTTATGATGTTTACCAAAATCCAGAATTTGAGCAGTTAGGGGGAAAATATGTAGATTTATCAGAATTATTTACCAAATCTGATATTATTTCCCTTCATTGTCCTCTAATTCCCCAAACTCATCATATTATTAACGCCGCAGCCATAGACCAGATGAAACCAGGGGTAATGATTATTAATACTAGCCGTGGTGGGTTGATAGATACTCAAGCAGTAATTGAGGGTTTAAAATCTGGTAAAATTGGCTATTTGGGGATAGATGTTTATGAACAAGAATCAGAATTATTCTTTGAGAATTTGTCTGATTCCATCATTCAAGATGACATTTTTCAACGTTTGACAACTTTTCCTAATGTTTTAGTTACGGGACATCAAGCATTTTTTACTAAAGAGGCTTTAGAAAATATTGCTGATACAACTTTGACCAATATTAGCTATATTGAAAATGGGCTTTTTTGTGAAAATGAAGTCAAAATTCCACAGGAAAAAGTTTTAGTAAATAGTTAGAGCAAATTGCCTAATAATTCATTATTAGCTTAATACTAAAAGTAGAGACGTTCCATGGAAAGTCTCTACAAATAAATCTCAAAAATACAAATTTATTGAATAATTTGTTCAAAGTTAAAAGTTATCTTTATTTACTCCGAACGATAAGCAACGCGCAGACTTTGGGCTAAAAGTGCTAAAGAAGCTAAAGCCATTAAACCACCCCAAAACCAATAGGGTAAAAGTAAATAATTTTGCATTTGTCCCGTGTCAGAAATTCCCACAGGGCCTGCTCTATAAGTAAATAAATAATTAAGTTGATGATAGGTACTTACACAAGCTTGTACACCCAAAAATTGCACACTAAAACCCTGTACATGTCGGGGAGTTTTGAGGGCAACTGTTAAAGTGAGCAAACCTAACAATACAACAGCAAACCAACCAAAAATAGAACGCACCCAAACCAGTGCAGACAGCATTAAAAAACCCCCTAAAAATTTTAATCCCAGGGAGGCAGTACGAGAACTACGAGAAGCGAGAATTAATGCTGCACCGGCGATTGGTGGCCCCATTGGCCCGGCTGCGGCTACCAAACCATGACCAATAGCCCCTAAATTAGAACGTAGGGCATAATAAGCCACACCAGAACCATCAGGACTAATAATTAAATTTTGGAACTTTCCCCCCAATAACAGAGCCATTAAACCGTGACCCATTTCATGAAACCAAGTAGCCAGAATCGTGAAGGGATAGAGAATATAACCCCCATAGGGAATTTGCCATAAAGAAATTGTAGCGATCGCCGCGATGATTAACCAAGTTAGTTCCATCCGTTCTAACTGTGGTGGTGTTTCTGGAGTAGGTAATGGTTCAAAATCTTTGTCTGGTTCTCTCATTGGGTGACATCCTTCCGGTATTTATACCATCTACTTGAGCGTACTTTTATCCATATTAATTTACTGATCAAGCTAATGGCAAAATTTGCACCAGGGAGGGAGAGGGGAGAGGGGGATGGGGAGATGGGGAGATGGGGAGATGGGGAGATGAACAGAGGGGAGACACGGTGAAGGGAGAGGGGAGAATTTTTTATCCTTCTTTCTCCGCGTCCCCG
>DATGXQ010000552.1:0-13797 GCA_035298905.1 Nostocaceae cyanobacterium
TCTCCCCATCTCCCCATCTCCCCATCTCCCTATCTCCCAAAACAAAAGAGCAAGTAGTTAAGTCCACTTGCTCTTCTGCTTTCCTCTCACTCAAGTCTTCTCCGGGTGGAAGTTGAGCGCACATAATATTAATTCTCCCTGTAATTTACCTGTAATTTAATTATTGGCGATCGCCAATTCAATCGCCATTGTCCTAACCAAGATGTTGTAAAAGAAAGCATTTTCCATGACTCGACTACGCTGTTTCTAGCCAATCATAAATCTTTTCTAATTGCTCTAGAGTAATTAATCCATACTGCCAAAGAATCATCGTTAAAGAACCTGGATCTTGTTCACGATGACGCAATGCTACAGCTAAGGAAGCAGCAGAAATCGCCAAATCTTCTTGGAGAAAACGAATTAAACGAGAATATCTTGATGGTGTCATTTGTATCTCACCTCCTTGGGTAGAGTGTATTATCATATATCAATTCCTTTTTTCTCTTCATTATGTAGACAGTATTTTATGTGTCCCTGCATTTTTAGCTATCAATAATTCAATACAGTTGGCTGATTTTTTCTCAAAAAGCAAGATAGCCCAAAAGTTTTAGAACAGAGATATCTCCGCAAAGTTTGGTTTACTCATGTCCAGCAGTACCTACTTTTAGTCAAATTGGCTGTATTCTGTGAACTGGCCTGCGTTCTTTTTTACTACACCTTGAGTAAAAAAGATTCCATAGCCTATAGTCCTCTATTGAAGACTATTTACACTTATGTCCAAGGGATGATTTTTAAAACTCAGATCCGAAACGGCTATTTTAACTGAAAGTCAGTAGAACCTGATGTTACTTACACTACTACTCAATAGTAGCTTCTCAAATGGGATTTTTACCCAAGTACTTAATATTTTTTTGACAAAATCATCTTGGACAAGATTTGACAAAATGTAAATATTACTACTGTTTCGCTCATTTGTTACTGCGAAGGACTAGATTTAAGGAAGTTAATTTTGACTTGATTTCCCACCTGCAAACCTAACTCAGCAGCGCGTCCTGCTCTCAGTTCTATCACTTGGTCAATGGGGAGATTTGGCCCGTAGGTGGGACAAGGTTCACCGGCACAGGGTGGTGCAGTCACAATATATTTAACTGTCCCATTTTGTAAAAAAACCATATCTAAAGCTACAGGTACATTTTTCATCCAGAAACTCACGGGTTGGAGAGAGGGAAATTCAAACAGCATTCCTCTGTCTTCTGGTAAAGCCGGACGATACATCAAGCCCATAGTTTGCTGTTCTGGTGTCCGTGCTACTTCTAGATTAATTTTTGTTCCTTTAGGAAGGGTCGCTTGAGCAGTAATAGGTAAGTATTGACCTGTAGACACTGGTGCTGGAGTTGGAGAACCTGATGTATTAATAGTAGGCTTGGCTGTGGAGGGTGGGGAGCAACCCATGAGTAAGATACTCAACAATATGGAAACTAAACTTGGCCAACGTAACATAAGCAATTGAAAATTCCCGATTTAAATTAATATCTAAAAATTACAGTAGAAGCCAGAAGTCAGTTCGTGAAAGCGTTGCCGGAGGCTAGTCAGCAGTAAAAAGGACTTTACACAGCAGATTTTTGGTCAATGAGGAACAAAGCTTTATGCTCAGAGACTTTCCAGCCTGTTCCCCGTTCCTTGTTTCCTTCTGTAACTGGCTTTGGGACTGAAATTTATGTACTTTACTTTTCTGCAAACTGCTGAGAATGCAGTTTAGGCAAAATTTAGATTTCGATCATTTTACAGAATTTCCGCAAAATAACCCACTATTGGCAAAAATCTTTAGGAGGAGATTAGTATACGGTAGATTACTACTCCAGAGGGATGAGGGAGATAAAGGAGAAATAGCTTTTTCCCAATCACCAATACCCAATCATCCACAGGTTATGATTCTCTGAGGACGTAACCAACTCCCCGCACAGTTTGAATCAGGCGCTTTTGTCCTTCTTCTTCGATTTTGAGGCGGAGGTAGCGAATGTATACTTCTATAACGTTAGATTCTCCCATAAAGTCGTAACCCCAAACGTTTTCTAAGATTTGCTCACGGGTTAATACTTCACGGGGATGTTCCATTAAGAACTTCAATAATTCAAACTCTTTCATGGTCAGGTCGATCGCTCTACCATTATGGATCACACGACGGGTAGCAATATCTAATACCAAGTCGCCAAAGCGTAATTGTTCATTAGTATCTGTATCAGGCTTGAGATAGAGGCGAATCAGCTTCAGGAAATCTTCTGAGCGATAGGGTTTAAGGATGTAGTCATCTGCACCTGCTTCTAAACAAGCTACGCGATCGTCAACTGTATCTCTAGCCATGAGAATCAGCACAGGGGAACGTGTCCCGGCACTTCTTAAATTTTTACACAGTGACAGCCCTGATTCTCCAGCTAACATCCGGTCTACAACTATTAAAGCAGGTTGGCGATCGCGGCAATATTGCAACCCAACGGTAGCATCATGAGCTAGTATAGGATCATAACCAGCTTCTTGTAAGTCATCAGCCAGTTGATGAGCTAAACTATCATCGGTTTCAATCACCAAAACAGAGGGATTGTGAGCAGCTATCATATGAATTGAGGATAGAGAATGGGGAGTTTAGGATTTTTTTGACTTAAAAATGCAGTTTAATAGTTTCTCAATGCTGATAAATCTTACTAGAGACGTTTTAATACCTTTATTTATCAGTCATTGAATATCACTAGAAGCAATTTTAACCATTTATTCCCAATACTAAGCCCCATAAGACCATTCTGGAAGAAAAACCGCTACAGGAGGGAAGACGCTACAGAGGGGAGAGGGGAGAATCATCTTTTCTGGAGCGTCAAAGCGTCAGAGCGTCTTTTTCCTACCCTACACCCTACACCCCCCTATCCTGTGTTCATCGTAGCTCGGCACAAATCAAGAAAAATGGTGGAATAGCAAGTATGCCAAGATACCAATGTAAATCAGGTAAAAAATTTTAGGTAGAATCAACTCAACACTAAATCATCAAGATACTAAAACACGTGGGGTTATAGTTTCTTGGATTTCTTTACTTTTTGTTTGTTGAGCTAATTTAAGCTCATAATTTTGCTGTAGATTCATCCAAAACTCTGGCCCAGTGCCAAAATATCGACCTAATCGCAAAGCTGTATCTGCTGTTATTCTTCTTTTTCCCCTAATTACAGCAGATTTCAGGTAAATGAGGTACAAATTTTAAGAACAAAGCCGTATACCAAGAGGCTTTCAACCCTGTTCCCTGTTCCCTGTTCCCTGTTCCCTGCTGTATTTCAGTAATCCTATTTTTAGGGACACATAGAATACGTGCTAAATCACTAGCAGTTATAAGAAATCGAGTGAGCCAAAACCACTGAGGTAAAGTATCTGAGCGTGGCGAAGATACTTTACCGTGCTTTAGACAGTGGATGTAGGCGAACGGATCGTCCCTTTAGGGGCAGTTAGGCTGATTCAAGCTTCTAGCGTATCGTTCTATTAATTCGGAAACGCTAATCTGCTGTATTTTGGCAGTTCTAGCTAGAATTTCCCAAGCTGTATCAGTTAAATTAATGCCTCTTTGCTTCTTAATCTCGTCATAAAGAACTGGAGTATTCTTGATTCTCTTCTTCCCTTTTCTTGTTGACATATTTAGAATATCTAAGTAAACTATATCTAGTATATCAAACAAAAAGAGGTGATTAAGTAGTGCTGGTGTTAGAGTACAAAGCCAAGTGCAATCAAAGACAAAAACAAGCTATCAATGAAGCAATCAGGACAACTCAGTTTGTCAGAAATAAAGCTATTCGCTATTGGATGGACTCCCCCAAAGAAGCGAAAATTAACAGAATTGCATTAAATAACTACTCAACAGCACTACGAAAAGAGTTTAGTTTTGTAGAAGAATTAAATTCAATGGCTTGTCAATCTGCGTCCGAAAGAGCATGGCAAGCAATTCAGAGATTTTACGACAACTGTAAAAAGAAAGTTGCCGGAAAGAAAGGGTATCCCAGATTCCAAAAAGATAACCGTTCAGTTGAATACAAGACTTCTGGATGGTCATTGCACCCAACTAAAAGACGTATCACCTTTACTGATAAAAAAGGTATTGGCGAACTTAAATTATTGGGTAAATGGGATATTCATACATACCCAATTAAGTTAATCAAACGAGTCAGGATTGTTAAACGTGCTGATGGATTTTATGTTCAATTCTGTGTAGATGCAGAAGTTAAACAAGAACCCAGGATAGCTGATGATGAAATTGGATTGGATGTAGGTTTGGAGTATTTTTACTCTGATTCTAATGGACACCATGAACCAAACCCCAGGTTTCTAAGAAAATTAGAGAAGTCCATCAAACACGCTCAACGTCGCATTTATACCAAAGAAAAAGGTAAGAATCTAAGACGCAAAGCAAGTCAAAGATATGCTCGAAAACATTTAAAAGTAAGTAGGCAACGGAATGAACACGCTAAAAGAACAGCGCGTAACGTATGCAAGGCTAACGCTTTAGTCGCCTATGAAGATTTAAAAGTTAAGAACATGGTAAAAAATCATTGTCTTGCTAAGTCAATTAATGATGCGGCTTGGTCTACTTTTCGTCAATGGTTAGAATATTTTGCTGTCAAGTTTAGCAGTGTTGTTGTTGCTGTTACCCCGCATTACACATCACAAAAATGCAGTAATTGTGGTGCAATTGTGAAAAAATCTCTTTCTACTCGTACCCATAAATGTAGTTGTGGTTGTGAGTTGCAAAGAGATGTTAACGCGGCAGTAAATATTTTAAATCTTGCTAAAAATAGGGGAGGGCATCCCCGAATTAACGCTACAGGAGTTGGGATCTCTACTCTGGTTGGTGAAAACCTGCTAGAGCAAATTCTGACGTAGAATGTAGAATCTCCGTGGCTTTAGCCCGGAGAGTGTCAACCCAATTTCTTGAATTTCATCAGCTAGAATTTCTCCGGGATGGATAGGTGGACGTGTCATGGTTTATCCTCAGTGGTAATCTGTAATTTCTATATTGAAGGGTTGAGGAAAATCATCAGGCCAATTGAAACAAATCCTCCATTGAATGTTAATGCGAATACTGTACTGTCCTTATACCCTGTTATTATGGTAATTCTACTGATGTAGGTTTAGCAATGTGTGGGAGTCCCCAACCTAATTTTTCCCGCAAGATGCGGAAGAATTCTGGTGGTTGTAAGCGAATAAACCGCGCACTGTAGGACGATCGCTCTAAATGTATTGTGTCTTCTGGTAAAATATAACACCCTCCATTTCCATCTACTACCATGACTAGACGGGTTGTGTTTACTGGATAAATATTTACTGGTTCACTAGAGGGAAATACTAATGCTCTGGAAGCTAGGGAATGGGGGCAAATCGGCACTAATTGTAATACTGGTACGCCAGGAGTGACTACAGGCCCACCTGCACTTAAGGAGTAAGCTGTAGAACCTGTAGGTGTAGAAACTATTACCCCATCGGCTGCAATATCCACTGCGGCATGTCGTCCGATCGCTATTTCAAAGTGACACATGGAGGTTAAAGGTTCTCGATGTATCACCATTTCATTGAGACACAGTGCTTCCCAAAGTACCTTTTCTCCTCTGAGGACTTTAACGGTGAGCATGGCTCTTTCTTCGATTTCATACTCACCAGCGATCGCCTGATCTATGGCTTGTGGTAACTGGTTTAAGTAGGTTTCCGTCAAAAATCCCATGTGTCCAGTATTAATCGTCAACATGGGAATACCACAGGGAGCAACCTGACGAGAAGCTGCTAATACAGTACCATCTCCACCTAAGACCGCTACAAACTTCATCTCTGAGTCAAAGCCAGGGGGCGTTAGACCTTCAATCGGAGTATGACAAACAGGACTTTCTGGGCTAGAGTAGCCTAGTATACCGCCAATACTGCTAGTGATGCACACATCCCAACCGGCGGAGGTCAGCTTGTCCTTGAGTTCGATCGCTACACGCTCGGCGATCGGTTTAATGTCGTTATAAATAATGCCAGCTTTCGGCACGCTCAAATATCCAAAATTTAGCAGATGCTTTTTTTTATTTGACACTCGACCGCCCATAATTAGGCGGATGTTTGCCTTACAGAGAACTGATATAATTTTAGTTCTGAGTAAGTTATACCAATTCACTCGCCATTAAACCTACAAATATATCTGCGCGTTTTCGCGTCCCCACGTTCCCGCGTCCGTCTATTTGGATTAATTTCTCTGTGAAACGGTATCAATGCTGCGTGTCCCACAGCATTAGGTAAATTTTTTTGTTATTTTTTGGTTTTCTTAGCTACAAAAGTAACTGCTAATCAAACCAATTTCAGCTATCTAGGTTGTTGCCAAGGTAGCCATCTTGATATTTTACCACGATGGCTCAGGTCTCCAGATGGAAAACCTAGTTAGTTCACTTTTGAAGACTGTTTGAAAGGAGTTCGTTTCTTTTTCTCCTTGGTTTTGGTTTTCTCATAGTCTAATTCTTTGAGCTTCTTCATAATCCGGCTAAAGTAATCTTGCAGATACACTTCTAGGGTGGTGGTTTGTTGAGGATCTAAGTCAAAGACACTATATACTTCATCCATAGGAGCATTTAAAGCTTGACCACTAGCGAGAACTTCTGTAAAAGCTAGTCTGTCTGCTACATTCCAACCCCATTGGAAAAATCGCAAGAACTTTTGTACACTACGTAATAAGCCTAGCGGCATTCTGGTAATTTTCGCTTCTTTTCCTGACAAGCGCTCACACAGGCTAATAATTTCTTCTGCACTCCAAGCACGAGTTCCTACCACTGGAAAAGCTTGTTTTTCTGTTGCTGGTAGACTTAAGGCGCGAACGGCAAATTTAGCAATGTCTTGAGTATCCATGTAAGCGACGGGGGAGGATTCACCTGTCACCCATACTGGTTGCGCTTCTAAAATGGGGATGCCGTATTGACCGATTAATCCCTGCATAAAACCAGCTAATCTTAAAGTGGTGTAGTTTAAGCCGGATTCTGCTAAAAATAATTCTGTACACCGCTTAATTTCCATCAGTGGGACATTGGGATATTTATCGGCGTTCAAAATGGAAAAGAAAATAAATCTTTCTACACCTGCTGCCTTAGCCGCTTGAATTAGTGCTACTTGCCCTTCCCAGTCTACTTGCTTAATAGTACGTGAATCTGTAGCGCGGGATGTAGCTGCATCAATGATCGCTGTCACTCCTTCCAATGCAGCAGGTAAGGTGTCTGGGTAGCATAAGTCTCCTCGAACTAACTCCGCACCCCATTCCTTGAGAAAAGCAGCTTTTTTGCTACTACGCACTAAACAGCGTACCTTATATCCTTCATCGATCGCTCGACGAGCTACTTGTCTTCCCAAAGTGCCGGTAGCACCAACGATTAATATTGTCATGACTTTTGTAATAAATCTTAACGTTTTATGTAAAAGAATATTAACAGAATTATACTGGTAAACGAAAGTTTACATTTTTTCTCAGAAAAATAAATCGAGTAAATTGAGGAAAACCTGATGAAAACAGCATTGTCCGGTAGTCGGACAAGCCATTTTCTCTCAAAGTGCAGACCAAACAGGGTATTATTCTTCTGCGCCTTGAATTTTCAGCAATAAAGCACCCAATGCCCAGCCTACGAAGATGAGACCGAAGGACAACAGAGCTGCATTTAGAATTTCGCCGCCCATTTGCTGTAATTCTCCTTTGTGAATGGTTGGTTGAGATTTTTTACTTCTCAGACTGCTAGAGTTGATTTGACAGAGCAAATCTGGCCTTAAGCTAGTCTAGTGGCTCAGGTAAACTCAGTTTACCAATGCTTTACTAACTTAGACCTTTGTGAATAATTCTAAACCAGTTTGGCGATTGATCCCCAATCATTGGGTAGGAGATGGGAGAGATGAGGGAGAGATGAGGGAAATGAGAGAGAAAAATAATCAACGTCCCCGGTTAGCGGTGACTTTGGGAGATCCGGCAGGTATTGGGACGGAAGTGATTTTAAAAGCTTTAGCAGATGCAGAAGTGGGTAAAAATTGTGATATAGCAGTAGTGGGAAGTGAAAATATATTAAAACAGAATTATGAGAATTTAAAAGAAATTGCCGAAAATTTAGCAAATCCTCACGAGTTATCGATTATTGATTTACCTATAGAGGGTAATATTATTACTGGGGTGGGTAATGCTGTGAGTGGGGAAGCGAGTTTTGCATATTTGGAATATGCGATCGCCCAAACTCTCGCAGGTAAATTTGATGCCATTGTCACAGGCCCGATCGCTAAATCTGCTTGGAAAGCCGCAGGACACTACTACCCAGGACAAACGGAACTGTTAGCCGAAAAGTCAGGTGTAGAAAAATTCGGGATGTTGTTTGTGGGGCGATCGCCTTTGACCGGTTGGACTCTCCGCGCCCTACTTGCTACCACACATATTCCCTTATGTCAAGTGTCCCAAACCTTAACACCAGAATTGTTAAAGAGGAAGCTTGACTTAATAGTAGAATGTTTAAAACAGGATTTTGGGATAGTAGAAGGAAAAATTGCGATCGCAGGTTTAAATCCCCATAGCGGTGAAATGGGGCAATTGGGAACAGAAGAGATAGATTGGCTGATACCTTGGTTAGAACAAGAAAGACAAAAACGCCCCAATTTTCAATTAGAAGGACCAATACCACCGGATACAATGTGGGTAAAACCTGGTCAAGCTTGGTTTGGTAACGCGCAAATCAAAAATCTAGCTGATGCCTATTTAGCACTTTATCACGACCAAGGCTTAATTCCTGTCAAATTAATGGCTTTTGACCGAGCAGTCAATACTACAATTGGTTTACCATTTGTGCGTACATCCCCAGATCATGGTACAGCCTTTGATATCGCCGGTAAAGGCATCGCAGACGCAACAAGTATGAAAGCTGCGATAAATTTTGCTGCGGAGTTAGTAAGACAAAGGTTAGCAGTGAAAGTTGAGCATTAAAATGATGCCTAGAAGTACAAGTTATCATGATATTCTAATTAAGGACTTACAAGACCCTTTGGAAGCTGCTGCTTATATTGAAGTAGTGTTAGAAGAGGGAGACCCAAAAATGTTAAATAAAGCACTCAAAAATGTAATTGAGTCTCAAGGAGGGTTTGATCAACTGCCAGAAACCGTTAAAAAATGTTATGAAAAACTTGAGCAGATGATATCTGAAAAAGGGGAAATTGAATTTTATTGTTTGATGAGATTACTAGAAGCATTAGGTTTACAGTTAGCAATTACAGTTAAATCTGCATAAATTAAAATATACTAAAGCTCAAATCGGTAAAAAATTTATAATCTGTTCTCGGTTATAGCTGCAAATTTAACAAATCAAATCCTTGAGAATAACTAATTAAATAATTAGTTAATTACTAACTATTCCCACTAAGATATTAACTAATTCGGGTAATTCTTCTGGAACTCGATATAATTTGATATCTTCAGTAATTAACTTTTCTTGACGGTTGTAAATTACAAAACGCCAGTCTTCACCAGTAGTTACAGCACCGTAAAGTAAAGTATTTTCTGAATTTTTCCATTGTTCAAGTGCTATTAATTCTACTGCTAATTGTGTAAAACCTCTGCTTAAATCTGCTTGTTTTGCTTCAATGACTAATAATCCTTTCCCTTTACTGATATAATAATCTAAACTTCCTTTTAATTGGTCACTGACATTAATAGGATATTCAATATTTAATTGAGTTTCTGTAATGTCGCAAACTTCTAGTAAAATGGGAGAAATAAGAGCTTGTTTTCTGGCATCTTCGCTGAGTAATTTAACAAGCTTTAAGTTACGTTCAATTATTATTTGTAAATCTTGAATTTCTAGAGAATTGCTTTTTGGTAATTGTAATCTTTCCCGATGATAAATAAAACCAAGTTCCGCTAAAATATCTTCAGGCGAAAATGATAATTCAAAATACTTACTAAAAGTATAGCTTTGACCTGGTTGAATAATGCGAGGACGAGTCATAAGACCAATTAAAAATTAAAAATTAAAAATTAAAAAATTGGGTTTTGGGGTGAGTGCAAGATAAATCAAAATTTTTTCTAGTTGTGGGGAGGAAAATTTAAAGTGACAATGACGGGAAAATGATCAGATGGCCAGATACCTTGCCATTTTTGTCTATCTGTAGTTGTTTTCTCTATTTGCAAACGTTGATCACAATAAATAGTATCAATCGCCCCCCAAGCATCACCTGTAAATTCATGTACGGTTTTTTGTTCTCTGTAAGGCAAATTTGCTAAAGCATCTTGTAATTTGATATTATTAGCTAAGGGAGAAAGAAAAATTTGACGTTCTTTAGTTTGGGGTTGTGCGTTAAAATCACCGGTTAATAAGAGGTAATTATCTGGTGAAAATTTACCTAAATGCCGATAAACTAAAGCTGCACCAAACTCTCTAGCGGTGAAACTTTCATGATCCAAATGGGTGTTAACGAGAGTTAATGAATAGCTAGTATTAAGAATTGTAAATTTAGCCCAAGTAGCCATTCTGGGTAGACGATTTCCCCATGAGGGGGTGATACTTCCGGGGATGTGTGGGGTATCACTGAGGTAAAAATCTTGTGTTTGCTGACATTGCAGACGTTGATAATGATAGAAAATCGCGCAGTGTTCACCTTGTCCTGTACCCGTGCGATCGCCTCCAATCACATTATATTCCGGTAAGAGTGCTTTTAAATCAGCCAGTTGATGGGCTTTTCCTTCCTGTGTACCTAATAAATCAGGTTGGTAGTGTTTGATTAAAGATGCGATCGCACCTACTCGATTTTGCCATTGACGTTCCCCCGGATCAGGTTTGTCATAGCGCAGGTTAAAGGTCATTACTGTTATTTTCATTGCAATTTTGCCACCTATAGTTAAAATTAGGTCTAAAAGTACAAATTATCATAGAAACTAATTTGAGGCTTGAATAGAGACAAAATACTGTTATCTACTCAAGCCCCAATTAAAGTATAGGAGAAAATCAGTTTTTTAAAATAGTTATTAGCTCATTAAGACATTCATTTCTGTCTATTTGTCGCGGAAATTTAGACGAATCTAATTGTCTGGTGCTTCAAATTTGTAACCAAAACCCCGGACGGTTTTAATAAACTCCGGCATACTAGAATCCACTTCCATTTTTTTCCGCAACTGTCCAATATGTACATCTACAACTCTACCATCACCTACATAGTCACAACCCCAAATTTTTTGAATTAATTGTGCGCGACTCCAAGCTTGTCCGGGATGACTAGCTAAGAAATGTAAGATGTTAAATTCTAAGGCTGTTAAAGCTAGAGGTTTATCATTTAAAGATACTTCTCTACCTTCAGGATTAATGATCAGTTGTTTATACACCAAACGTTGTGATTGGCTAGGATGGATATAGCGGATACGTCTTAAAAGTGCTTCAACTCTGACTTCTACTTCTGCTAGACTAAAAGGCTTAGTCATAAAGTCATCCGCACCTGACGCTAAGGCTTTAATTTTATCAGCTTCATCATTACGGCTAGTAAGAATCATCACCAAAACATTGGTGCGGGTCTGCATTTCTTGACAAAGTTGAAAGCCGTTAATGTCTGGCAAATTCCAATCTAAAATTACTAAAGATGGATTGAATTGTTCAAACAAAGTCATGGCACTTTTGCCATCTGCTGCTGATTCTATTTCATATTTCCGATTGAGATATCTATAGATGAGATTACGAACGCTAAAATCATCATCTACAATCATAACTTTGGGATTAATGTCAGGTTTATCCATAAATTTGATCCAGTCTATTGTTGCTATAGCAATAGATATAACTTACGTGCAGGAGTAGTGAATGTATTTACTCTTACCTTTGCTCATTGCCTTACTTAAGTGTGAACAATACTTTAATACTTGTAGACCCTTAATGTCCTGTGAAGTTTGTGCAAACTTCAGCCATGATAATGCTTACAACATCTTTATGTAATGTACAATTTTGGTATTTTTTTGAAAAAAATTTGTATAATTTGACTACAAAATACCTAAAAAACAGATAGCTAATAACCAACATCAGGCTAGACATTTTGCTACAGATATATACATGTCGTTACTCCAAGATAATGTTTACTATCTGCCTCAAATTGCCTATTTTCATAGCTTCAGTAGAATTGAGTAGACATATCCGTAAATTTACTAAAGTAATTTAAAATACAACCGTAATTTGGGCATAGTTGTTCACGTAAATATTAGTTACAATATCGTCAAATATCGCTTTATAGGCATAGCATACATGGGGATCAACATCTGAGTGCAAGTAGAACTTAGTTAGTTTACGTAATTTCTTACTGGTTATTTAATAGTTCTGTAGTTGAAGGTGAAAAAAGATAGATTAATCAATTGAATCAAAAGAGATTTTTTAATTAGATGAGCAAATAGATGTAAAATAGAGGCAGTAATAATTAATATCTTATAAAGGAAGTATATCAAAAGAGAGATTTCCTGTTATTACTTCTCCAGAAAGAGCAATTAGTTTTACATGTTTCGATAAATTACTGTTAAAGTAGTCAGCAGTAGAAAAGTTATGAATACTAATTTAGTAGGCGGTATTATTCCCCCAGAACCACCTGTAGAATCGGAATCAGATGTACATGCTGTTAAGGCGCGTTTGGAATGGGGAGAACCAGCTTTTACAATTTTAGATGTGCGCGATCGCTCTATTTTTAACGAGGGTCATATTATGGGGGCGATGGCTATGCCCCTAGATGTATTAGCTGACCGGGCAGTTGATTCTTTAGATAAAGAGCGGGATATTTATGTGTACGGGGCTACTGCCCAAGAAACGGCGGAAGCAGCCAGAATTTTACGCTCTGCTGGGTTTGAGCATGTATCTGAACTCAGGGGAGGTTTAGGGGCATGGAAAGCGATCGGCGGTCCGACAGAGGGTATTATTGAATCGAGAACTCCCGCCGGTGCAGATGACTATAATATCGTTTCGCGGATACAAGACCATTTAGAAACTCAACAGAAAGAAGTGTAGAAAGAAGGCAGGAGTCAGGAGTCATACCAATTCAAAATTCAAAATAGCCTTCGGCAAGGCTTCGCCAACAAAATTCAAAATTAGGAAAGTAGGATTTTACAAGGTTTTGCTGGTTTACTTATGTTACTTTCTTTTTGTGAATTGGTATCAGGAGGGTAGGAATGAGAGTTCTAAATACTGAATTGTTCCTCAATTTGCCTGTTCAATTCTCACTTCTGAACTCCTGTTTTATTCTGAATTCTGACTCCTGAATTCTGACTCCTGAATTCTGACTCCTGAATTCTGACTCCTGAATTCTGACTCCTGAATTCTGACTCCTGAATTCTTCTGTTAATGTTCAAATAAATCTTTGAATTGCAACAAATCAAGAGTAACTATGGTTGGTAAAACTTGAAAACATTCTTGAGCTAGTTGCCAACGTTCTTCTCTTTCTAACATTGCTGTTAGTTTGTGCTTAATCCCTATTAAATAGCGGACATCATTAGCCGCGTAACTCAGTTGTGCTTCAGTTAAATTAGCAGCATTACCCCAATCAGAACTTTGGGCGCTTTTATCTAATTCTACTTGTTCTAATTCTAAAACTACATCTTTAAGTCCATGCCGATTAGTGTAGGTGCGGGCTAATTTACTGGCAATTTTTGTACAGAAAACTGGTTGGACATGAATGCCTAAATTTAAACGCAAAGTTGCAAGGTCAAATCTAGCAAAGTGAAAAACTTTGAGGATGTGAGTTGCTTCTAACAATTGTTTTAAGTTTGGGGCTTGAGTTTGTCCCTTAGCGATACGGATA
>DATGXQ010000553.1:0-7715 GCA_035298905.1 Nostocaceae cyanobacterium
AATTCAGGAGTCAGGAGGAGGCAGTGCGGTCTTGGGGTTTCCCCAAGTGGAGCAACTGCCGTTCAGGAATCAGAATGCTTGTCAAATCAAGAATTTCTCCGTTCGCTGTGTTGTGGAAAGCATCACCCCAATAGCTGGCGGCTTTATTCATTCTGGATTCTGAATTCTGGATTGTGAATCCTTACATTTTGAGTATTTGAGGTCTAGGTAGGAATCAAAACCGGAAAAAATTAGCTACTCAGCCCAAAAATGTCTACCAAGTATTACGATTAATTTTTGCTTGACGAGTATTACTGATCACTAATTAGCTGTTAAAAAACCTCCAGATTAACTTTAAAGGTAGATTTCCAGCCAGATAAATTACAGTTCTTCTTTAAGATAACCTTGCTGCTTTCTAAAAAACCACCTGTTCAGGTAATAATTTGCCAAACTTGATCCGACAGTAAGTAGGAATTTGTATAAATTTGACCTGGATTTTGGTATGGTGTTTTAGCTCTGAGTCTTTCGATTATCCTAAATATGGAAGCTTTGCTGGTCTGCTAACAGATGCAAAATACTCGTTTGAATAACTTGTTAGATACCATTGCTAGAAGTTCAGGACAATGGTTTCTTAATCCTTGGCGGCGGTTATCTTTGCTACTAATTAGTTTTCTGTTTGGGTTTTTTCTAGGCTCGGCGGTATCCACCACTGCTGGACAAAAAGCAGAATTGGATATTGTTGTAGCTGCATTTTTAGTGCTACTCACGGAAATTACCAGCAGAATCTTTTATAGTCGGGGCTTTTTTGCTAGAAAAGCACTTTGGGTAGAAACTCTCAACTATCTAAAGATAGGTTTTATCTACAGTTTATTTCTAGAAGCCTTTAAGCTGGGATCATAACTTTTTGCTAGGGGTGAAAATCATGAGTGATGATTGGCTAAAGCAGATTTTGACTACAAATACAAGTTGGCAAGATTTAGCTAGAACTACTATTTTGGCAGATTCTAGAACAGCCCAGGTATTTGAAATCACCCCAGAGAATGTAGATAAAGTCATCGCAGAACGATCGCATCTTTTGCATTTAGTATTCCCGACAATTAGCCAATTCTGCCAAAACTATCTGCAAATGCCCAAAGAGGCAATTTTACAGATACTGTGGGATTTATGGCTACCGTTAGGAATGAAACTCGCTACACAACGTCAACAGTTAGGAAGACCTTTGATTCAGGGAATTTTAGGTGGACAAGGGACAGGTAAAACCACCATTTCCCGAATTTTAAGTTTAATCCTGCAACAGTTGGGTTATCGTACTTTGAGTTTATCCTTAGATGATTTGTACAAGACTTATGCCGATCGCTTGGCTTTAATGCAACAAGATCCCCGATTAATCTGGCGTGGCCCCCCAGGAACTCACGACATTGACTTAGGATTAAATGTACTCGATCAAGTCCGCCAAGGCAAGAGTCCTGTTAAAATTCCCAGATTTGACAAGTCTGCTTATAATGGGGCGGGCGATCGCACCACGCCAGAAACTGTCTCAAACGTTGATATAGTCCTGTTTGAAGGTTGGTTTGTAGGTGTCCAACCCATAGCCCCAGAAGCATTTTCCACCGCCCCACCACCCATTATCAACCCCGCAGATCAAACATTTGCGCGGGATATGAATCACCGACTGAAAGATTATTTACCACTTTGGCAACGCTTAGACAGTTTAATGGTTCTTTATCCCAATGATTACCGTAGCTCGTTACAATGGCGTAAACAAGCCGAAAAGCAAATGATTGCTGCTGGTAAAACTGGTATGAGCGACTCACAAATAGAAGAATTTGTCAATTATTTTTGGTGTGCTTTACATCCAGAATTATTTATTACTCCCTTAACTAAATCACCAAAATTAGTCGATTTAGTCATAGAAATTAATCCTGATCATAGCTTTGGAAAAATCTATAACCCAGTTTAGAGTCAGGAGTCAGGAGTCAGGAGTCAGAATTCAGGAGTCAGGAGTCAGGAGTTAGGAGTCAGAATTCAGGAGTCAGGAGTTAGGAGTTAGGAGTCAGAATTCAAGAGTCAAGAGTCAGGAGTCAGAATTCAGGAGTTAGGAGTTAGGAGTGAGAATTCAAGAGTCAGGAGTGAGAATTCAAGAGTCAGAATGATTGTCAAATGAAGCTTTGTTCATTTTGGATAGCCTACAGCAACCCCCGCGAACTAGATTCTTAATTCTGACTTCTGAATACTTACAGCAGATTTCAGGTAAATGAGGTGCTTCAATTTTGGATTTGGGATTGTGGATTTTAGATTGTTTAAGCCAAAATCCAAAATATAGTATCTAAAAGGCTTCTGACTCATGATTCTATTCAATCCAAAATCTAAAACCTAAAATTTTCCTGTTCCCTGCTGTAAATTTTGAATTTTGAATTGTTTACATCCCTGTTCCCTGCTGTAAATTTTGAATTTTGAATTTTGAATTTTGAATTGTTTACCTTCCTTGCTGTAATTTCTGCACTAAATCATAAAAAGGTTGCCAATTATCTTCTTCCACAATAGATTCCCAAACTGATTCAATTACAGGTCTTAATAATGCCGTTTGTGGATTACTGCGAATTAGTGTTTGGGCTATTTTAGCCATATCATCTGGATGGAAATGATTATTGAGAATTTGATGATAAAGTAAACACCAATTATCAAAAACTTCTGATATTCCAACGGCGGGAACAATATCGGAACTACTCATCACTAAAGCAGGTTCATCACGCCATTTCAGCGAAAAAGTCCGCGCCATTTCCGAGAAAAATTGATGATAACCCACTTTAGTATCATGTAAAAAGGTGATTGTTAAGCGTAACAATTCATCACCTTCGGGATAGGGTAACTCTTCAAACCCCAGCTTCTTAAGCATCAAATTCCGGTAATGCGATCGATAATGTTCCCCAAACCCAGCTAACCCCGTTGTCAAATCAGCTTGATCAATCACCGCCTTGAGGGGTTGTTGTAACAATTCTAAATTCAAATGACAAATACTAGGTTGCTGACTGTAACAATAGCGTTTATAATAGTCGAAATAAGCAGCAGTAAAGTAGAGATCGTAAGTAGGGATGAAAGCATAAGGCCCGTAGTCAAAACTCTCCCCTGTAATTGACATATTGTCAGTATTCAGGACTCCATGACAAAAGCCCGCCGCCATCCACTGCGCCACTAACTCTGCTACTCTTTTAACTAACTCTGCGTAAAACAGGGCAAATCTATCACCTTCTGTTTTTTCAGTACTTAAATGCTGATAATAATTTTCAATAACATGATTTAACAGTTTTTTGGTTAAATCAGGCCGTTGTAAATAATGCGATCGCTCAAAAGTCCCAAAACGAATATGAGATTTACTCATTCGCACCATGACTGATGAGCGCGTAGGTGAAGGTTCATCTCCCCGCCAGAGAGATAAACCTGTTTCTACCATACTTAGACAGCGAGAAGTTCTCACACCCAAACTGTGTAAAGCTTCTGCGGCTAAGATTTCTCGTACTCCACCCTTAAGAGTCAACATCCCATCACCACCGCGAGAGTAAGGTGTTCTACCAGAACCTTTTGTCCCAAAATCGTACAATTCGCCATCAGTGCTGCGTACTTGTCCGTATAGGAAGCCTCTACCATCACCCAACTGCGGGTTATATTCACCAAACTGATAACCGTGATAACGCAGCGCCAAAAAGGGTAGCCGTCCCTGGAATTTACCAAAAGCTGTAATAAAATCTTCGTCTTTGACTACTTGCGGATCTAGCCCTAGCTTGGGTAGTAGTGTATCATTTCGCCAACGCAGAATATGTTGGGGGAATTCCTCAGCCACTACTTGATCATAGTAGTCATCACCAAGGGATTCTAAAGCAGGTTCGTAGTTAAGCGAAATAAAAGGGTTATCGGAGTGTGTATGATTTGCAGTGTCAACCAGGGTCATTATTTGTACAGATTAATTTATCTTCTCTTAAATAGTACCTCTAGCAGTCCTCTGGCTCCAATTCAAAATTTGATGATTAGAGAAAATTTTCTCAATTAACTTTTGAATTAGCATTTTAATTAAGGGTGGCGTTAAATTATACCTAGTCATACTATCAGACAATTTGGAGGAAAAATGAGTAAAATTTTGCAATTAAAACATAAATTAAACCAGTTAAAAAATTTAGATTATACATTTGAGATATTTGGTGCAGAATCTCATGGTTATCAGCTAAATCCTTGTTTAAGCGAGGGAGAAATTCAAGCTTTTGAAAGCAAGTACGGGATTAGTTTACCTAGTGATTATCGCCAATTTTTGTTAGAAGTAGGTAATGGTGGTGTAGGGCCTGGCTATGGATTATATAAAATTGTCGAGTCTGGTTCTGAAAATGAAGTGGCTGCTACACCTTATCAGAATAATTATGATATTCTCTCCCAGCCTTTTCCGTTAACAACCGCTTGGAATAATTTAGATTTATCTAGTCATGATTACTTAGATAATAAGTTAATTCAAGGTACTTTGACTATTGCTAATTATGGTTGTGGAATTTATGCAATGTTAGTAATTACAGGAGAGCAACAGGGAAGAATTTGGATTGATGACCGCACTAATGATAGTGGAATTTATCCAGCTTCAGTTAATTTTTGCTACTCTTTTCATAACTTTGATTTAGATGATTCTATCTTAGATGAAGATGATGAGCAACCATTAAGTTTTTACGATTGGTATGATAATTGGATTAATTACAGTTTAGAACAACTTAGAATAACTACAACAGTTTAGGAGATGTTGAGTTATGATACCAATTCAAAGTTCAAGATTCAAATTTCAAAATTGAACAGGTAGAATTTGAACAGCAGGGAACAGGAAGGTTGAAAGTTTCTTAGCATAAGCTTTTGTTCCTAAAATTTGTACCTCATTTACCTGAAATATGCTGTATTAGCCATTAGTTTAGTTATTACGGGTGCTACAATAATAATGACTAAAGATAAATTAAGAACTTTCAATTTTTAATTTTTAATTTTTAATTTTCCAGTGAGGGTTAATTAAGCTTGTGAGAATATGATCCTCCCATTTACCATTAATCATCAAATAATCTCTAGCATAACCTTCAACTACAAAACCCAGCCTTCTTAAAACATTACCACTGCGGCGGTTATGAGGCATATAATTCGCCATAATGCGATGAAGATGTAAATCTTGAAAGACATATTGAGTAGCAGCTGTGAGTGCTTCTGTCATGTAGCCTTTACCTTGTTGATTTTCTGCTAAACCATAGCCAAGATGACAAAAATGTGCTACTCCCCTGACGATATTACTAAAGTTAGCAGTACCAATAATTTCTCTAGGGTTGCTTTGCAGATAAATGAATAATTTTACTGATGCATCATTGATAAATTCCAGAAAATTTGTCTCTACTTGATAGTCCCAATATTCCTCAGTAAAGAAATCTTCAGCCCAACGAGGATAGTAGGGGGTAAAATAATCTTTATTCTGAGTAAAATATTTGAGAATGTAGGGTACATCTTCAGGGATTGCTAATCTTAATAATAGGCGATCGCTTGTGATCAGTGGTAGTTCGGGTGTCATACAATCAATAAATAGTTTGGATAGACTTTTTAAAAATCTATTAAAAACATTTATGAGATGTTTTTAGTTCTTTCATCCCTGCGGACTGAGGCTGGAATGTTTTATTAAAAACAGTTGAACCATTATAGCAAGCATTTTCTAGATTAGCATTTTCCAGCTTTACTCCTCGTAAATCTGCACCCCGAAAATCCACACTAGCCAGATTAGCACCTTGGAAATTAGCAGATTTTAAATTTAAACCTTCTAGGTTCGCACCCATAAGATTTGCTCCCCAAAGTAATGGCTGCTGATTATAAGCAGCAGGAATTTGTAGTAAGTTAGCATCTTGTAGAAACAGAACAATATAACGTTTGTATTCTGGATTTAGTTGTTGTAATGTAGCTTGAGTCATAGCCCGAAAAATGGCTGATTGATGTTTAATTTGTTGAGGATTTTCTTCTAGTATCAACCTAGTCATTGTATTGAGATAGTCAGACAGAATCATTGGTTGAGGATAATTACTAGATTGAGATAATCTCGATAGTTGATAAGTAGATTGATTCAAGCCATTACTAATGTTACCACCAAGCAATAAATAAAATATTACCAAGCTACTCAGTAAAACTCCTAACAAGGAAAATAATACTTTTCGAGGAATAGCCTCTAGTTTCTGGTTTTGAAAAATTTCTCTGCATTTTAAAACGTAATGATTGATAGCTGAAACTTGACCAGTAACAGTATTAGGAGCGATTTTGATAATTTTATCAGGCTGTTTTTTCATCATTAAAATGTGATATTTTTGACAGGAATGATCAAACAGGTAATAGGTAAAAGGTAACAGGGAAGAAATTTTCTCACATATTATTGATGATGGCTATAGGGAGTAGGGAATAATTTTTTTTACATATTATTGATAAAGGCTACCATGTATAGAATTTGCAACTTTGAGTTCAGGTAGATTTTGCTTTAGCAGAAGTCAGGAATGAAAGCCGTTTGCTGTTCGAGTTTTGATTTTCCCTGTGTGCTTCATTCACTTGTAACCTGCTGTATAGCAATCCTAAATCATTTATGAACTATAACAGTTCCCTGTTCCCTGTTCCCCGTTCCCTGTTCCCTTCTCTCCGCAAGTCAGTTCACAACTCAGATCGGATTGCTATAGATGTAAAATATTTACTAAATAAAGCCAGAATACGAAAATCTTGATAAGCTGATGTCTAATATCTACAGCAGTATTTTTGTTGTAATTGTGGAAAATTAAACAAAAAAGTCTCCAAAGGATAAAGATGTCGGTAATACGCTACGATTGGCAAGAAACAGAAATTTTGGCGATATATAATACACCATTGCTAGAGCTAATTTATCAAGCTGCTAGTGTGCATCGTCAGTATCACAACCCAAAACAGATACAGGTTTGTAAGTTGATTTCGATTAAAACTGGGGGTTGTCCAGAAGATTGTAGCTATTGCGCTCAATCTGCACGTTATAAAACTGAGGTAAAACCCCAAGCACTGTTAGAGAAAGAGACGGTAATTAATATTGCTAAAACCGCGAAAGAAACTGGTGTTAGCCGGGTGTGCATGGGTGCTGCTTGGCGGGAAGTGCGGGATAATGGGCAGTTTGAGCAGGTTTTAGACATGGTAAAAGATGTCACTGCTATGGGTTTAGAAGTGTGCTGTACCTTGGGAATGTTAACCGCAGAACAGGCGCAAAGACTGGAAGATGCGGGACTGTACGCTTATAACCATAACTTAGACACTTCTGAGGAATATTACAGCACGATTATTTCTACTCGCACCTATAACGATCGCCTCAATACTATTGCTAATGTCCGCCAAACTAATGTTACTGTCTGTTCAGGTGGGATTTTAGGTTTAGGGGAAAGTGTGAGCGATCGCATCGGCATGTTACACACATTATCTAATTTGCGTCCTCATCCCGAATCTGTCCCAATTAATATTCTTTCTCAAGTTCCCGGTACACCTTTAGAAAATCAGCCAGATGTCCCCATCTGGGAAGTAGTGCGGATGATAGCCACCGCTAGAATTATTATGCCTACCTCTGACGTGCGCTTAAGTGCAGGTAGGGCGAGACTTTCTCAGGTAGAACAAGCTTTTTGCTTTATGGCTGGTGCTAACTCCATCTTTTCCAGCGATGACAACAAAATGTTAACGGTGACAACCCC
>DATGXQ010000554.1:0-4265 GCA_035298905.1 Nostocaceae cyanobacterium
AATTCCCAATTGACAATTTCACCTGAGTACAACTACTAAGAAATCAACTAACAGTAACTCGGAGGTTTTGATGGTCTTTCTATTACCTGGGGTAAAATTTGATCTGGATCTAATAAAAAAGTATGACACTCGCGCACCCAGATACACCAGTTATCCACCTGCAACGGAGTTAAACGAAGCATTCACCGAGAAAGATTTCCAAAGTGCGATCGCTTCCTCGAATCAACGTCAAACACCGCTATCTTTGTATTTCCATATTCCTTTTTGTCAGAGTGCTTGCTATTTCTGTGGTTGTAATACTGTCATCTCTGGTAACAAGAGAATTGCCATACCTTATGTAGAGCATTTAGTCAAGGAAATACAAAACACTTCCCGGTTAATTGATACAAATCGGCCAGTTCTACAAATTCACTGGGGTGGTGGTACACCTAATTATTTAGATCGTGAACAAGTCGGTTTAATTTGGGATACTATTACCAGTCATTTTTCCATTGATTCCCAAGCAGAAATCTCAATGGAAATTAACCCTAGCTATGTGGATAGAAAATACATTCACTTTCTGAGAGAAATTGGCTTTAATCGGATTAGCTTTGGTATTCAAGATTTTAACCCAGAGGTGCAAGTTGCTGTCAACCGTATTCAACCAGAAGCAATGTTAATGGATGCGATGAATTGGATTCGGGAAGCGGATTTTGATAGTGTGAATGTAGATTTAATTTATGGTCTACCTTATCAAACTCGCCAAACTTTCCGAGACACAATCCAAAAGACTGTTGCCTTAGATCCAGACCGGATTGTGGTATTTAATTTTGCTTATGTTCCTTGGATGAAACCAGCACAAAAAAATATTTCTCCAGAGACATTACCTAGCGCCCAGGAAAAGCTAGATATTCTCAAAATGACCATTGAGGAATTGACGAATAGCGAGTATTTATTTATTGGCATGGATCACTTTGCCAAAAATAATGATGAGTTAGCGATCGCTCAACGCAATGGTACACTCAGACGTAACTTCCAAGGCTACAGCACCCACGCAGAAACAGAACTTTTTGGTTTTGGTTCTACATCTATCAGTATGCTAGAAGATGCCTATGCTCAAAATCATAAGGATTTAAAGGCATACTATAAAGCTGTTGATGCAGGTGTAATTCCCACCAGCAAAGGTATTAAGCTGACTCAAAATGATATCATCAGACGCGATGTGATTATGGCGATTATGTCTCATTTCCAATTGAATAAGTTGGAAATTGAACAAAAATACCACATCAATTTTGATGAATATTTCTCCCAGGAATTAGAAGAGTTAAAACCATTGCAAGCTGATGGATTGGTAAACATATCAACCAAACAAATTGAGGTGACAGATATTGGTAGATTGCTAGTGAGAAATATTGCCGTTCTTTTTGACACTCACACCAGAAGCAAAGAAGCAAAATTCTCTCGTGCAATTTAAAGTCTAGGAGTGTAGGGTGTAGTTGTTTCTACACCTAACATTCACTCTTGTTTGCGAAAATTACAGTAGGAGTCATACCAATTCAAAATTCAAAATTCAAAATTCAAAATTCAAAATGGGAAATGTAGGATTTTATCAGGGTTTGCTAGTTTACATTTGTTACATTCTTTTAGTGAATTGGTATTAGATAGACTGTTGGCTAACAAATACAGATATTATTATTTTTATCAATAAGTATTCTTACTTAAGATAATTAAAAAAATTAATTACAGCAGATTTCAGGTAAATAAGGAACAATTTTTAGGAACAAAGCCTTATTCTAAGAGACTTTCAAGCCTGTTCCCTGTTCCCTGTTCCCTGTTCCCTATTCCCTGTTCCCTATTCCCTGTTCCCTATTCCCTGTTCCCTATTCCCTGCTGTATTAGCTTTTTTCTTGACGTAATCTGCTTGACTGCTTTACCATGCGATCGCTATCCTCCATATGAGACAAAAATATCAGTGATGGAGATTGAGGATTTCTCCAAACCCAAATCTACAACTTAAATTTTTGTCAACTTCCGAATATTTACCCCAAATTCCCTTTATGATGACTTGCCAATGGCTAAAAATCGGTTACAAGTATTGTTAATTATACTTGTCAACATTTAAACCATTAAACGCAAGCATCAATGGTCAACTCTACCCTCGTTGCTACTCTTTATGTCAACCCCGTGACGGGGAATGATTCTCAGAACGGTTCTCGGTTAAGCCCTTTTAGAAGTATTACCCGCGCCTTAAAGGAAACTAAATCATCTGCCATTATTCAGTTAGCACCCGGAACTTATAACGCGGCTAGTGGGGAAGTCTTTCCTCTGGTGATCCCCACGGGGGTGTTAGTGGTGGGAAATGAAGCTAATAAGGGTAAAGATATTATTATTACTGGTAGTGGTACATATCAAAGCCCTACTTTTGGAGGGCAAAATATCACTTTGTTGTTGCTAGATGATGCCAGTTTGTTGGGTGTCACTGTGACAAATTCTACTGCTAAAGGTACAGGAGTGTGGATTGAATCTTCTGCGCCTACTTTGGCTAATAATACTTTTAGTAATTGTGGCAGGGAAGGAGTATTTACTACTGGTAATGCTAAACCGGCGATCGTTGATAATTTATTTGTGCAAAATCAAGCCAGTGGGTTAGTGATGGCGCGGAATACTAAGGGGGAGGTGCTGCGGAATGTGTTGCAAAAAAATGGTTTGGGTATAGCGATTAGTGATTTTGGTGCGCCTTTGGTGGCAAGTAATAAATTTACAGAGAATGGGACGGCGATCGCTCTTTCTCGTGAAGCTAAACCAGTGCTACGGCGTAATGTCATTAGTAAAAACACTCAAGGCGGTTTGTTAATTAATGGCAATGCTTACCCAGATTTAGGCCACCCCCAAGACCCGGCTGATAATATTTTCCGCGAACAAGGGGAATTTGATTTACAGAATTTAACTTCCCAAAAAATTATCTCTGTTGGTAATTTAATCAATCCCACTCAAGTTAAGGGTTTAGTAGATTTTTTATCTGCTACGGCGGAAACTCCTAGTCAGCTAGGCATGAGTAGCAGTTTTGCAGATTTAGATGGGCATTGGGCTACGGCTTTTGTGGAGGCTTTAGTCAGTAAGGGTTTAATTACTGGTTTCCCAGATGGGACTTTTCAACCTGCTACACCGATTACTCGCGCTCAATATGCGGCTTTGATTGCTAAAACTTTTCAGTTACCAGAAAGTAAAGTTAATAAGTTTAAAGATATTAAATCAGACTTTTGGGCAGCTTCAGCTATTGCTAGTGCGGCGGAAAATGGCTTTGTGGGCGGCTATCCTGATGGCACATTTCGACCAGGGCAAAATTTAACTAAAATTCAGGCTTTGGTGTCTTTGGTCAATGGTCTAAAGTTTAGCGGTGGCAATCCTAACGTCTTGACAGTGTACCGCGATCGCGCCCAAATTCCCAGTTATGCTACTAATGCGGTGGCAGTCGCTACACAAAAATTGTTAGTTGTCAACTATCCTGAGCCAGAAGAATTAGAGCCAATGCGGGAAATTACCCGCGCTGAGGTAGCCGTATTAATTTATCAGGCTTTGGTAGCAACGGGCAAGGAGCAAGCTATTTCATCTCCCTATATCGTTAAACCTGATACTGATATCCCCTCCTTTACCGACTTGGTGGGACATTGGGCAGAAGCCTTTATTCGGGCTTTGGTGAGTATGAACTTAACCCAAGGTTTTGCCGATGGCAGTTATAAACCCGATCAAGTGATGACTCGCGCCCAATATGCGGCTTTAATTTCAGCAGCATTTAATCCCACCGCTAAACGGGAAGCACCAGAATTTACAGATATCCCGCCAAACTTTTGGGCAGCTGCCGCCATTCAAACAGCAGCAAAAGGCGGCTTTGTGAGTGGATTTAGCGATCGCACTTTCCGCCCCAACCAAAATGTGCAACGTTTACAGGTGATGGTTTCCTTAGTTAACGGTTTGGGACTTCCCCCCAGCGATGATAAATCTTTATTAGTTTATAGTGATAGAAAGATAATTCCAGCTTATGCCACCAGTGCGATCGCCACAGCTACCCAGCAAAAAATAGTGGTTAATTATCCTGACCCCAAACTGCTTGCCCCCACCAGAGAAGCCACCCGTGCCGAAGTTGCCGCAATGGTTTATCAGGCATTAGTCGCCATTAACCGGGCTAAACCCATTAATTCGTCTTATGTTGTGGGATGAGGGAGAGGGGAGACGCGGGGAGGGGAGATGGGGAGATGGGGAGATGGGGAGATGGGGAGATGGGGAGA
>DATGXQ010000555.1:0-5267 GCA_035298905.1 Nostocaceae cyanobacterium
GATTCAGAATCCAGAATCCAGAATTCAGAATAAGAGAGAATTGGAGAATCAAGCTAAATGATTTTGGCCAAATATGACTAATCTCTATTCTTTGTATAATAACTACTCTGACTCCTGACTCCTGACTCCTGAATTCTTACAATTTATACAATTCCTCCATGACATCAATCACGGAAGCGTACTTAGTCAAAATTCACATTTTTTTAGCTAGTAATAGATAAACTACTCCGGCTAATTGCGCTCCTAAAATTGGTGCTACCCAATAAATCCAGTGATGTTGCCAAATTACTCCGACAAAAGCTGGGGCAAATGAACGAGCCGGATTCATACTTGCACCAGTGATTGGTCCCATAAATGCGGCTTCTAAGCCTACTGTTAAGCCAATTGCTAATCCAGCAAAACCATTAGGTGCATGACGATCGCACGCTGAACCGAAAATTACTAACATTAAGATAAATGTCAGGATAAACTCTAACACGAGGGACTGTAGCCAATTATCATTTAAAGGTAATGTTGCCCCCAAATTAGCTACTTTACCTAAACTAATTAGCAATAAACTAGAAGCAGCGATCGCTCCTAATAATTGTGCTAAGATATAGGGTAAAACTCGGTGTTTGGGGAAAAACCCAGATGTCCATAATGCTAGTGATACGGCTGGGTTAAGATGAGCGCCGCTAATATGTCCCAAACTATAAATTAAAGCCGCTACAACTGCACCAAAGACAAAACTAATACCTAAATGGGTGATAGCATTTTGGCTAATGTTGTTTACCATCACCGCACCAGTACCAGCAAACACTAAGATAAAAGTGCCAATTGCTTCTGCTAGAAATTCCCGCCTAAATTGCAAAATTTCTTTGACTAATGAGTTCATTAATTTAAATCTGCTTTTGTTTCCGTAATAACTCCCCAATTGTTAAATCAAATTGTGATTTACCTGCAAAGACTGTACCAGCTTTACCTTGATGTAGATGCACATATCCAATTTTATAAGCTTCTGTTGGTAGGGGTATATAGCCAACAGAACTAGATACTGTTGAGGCTTTTTGCAAATAGAAATCCACGAATTTATAAATTACACTTTGTTTGTTATTAGACCAGATATTGACATAAATAAATAAGGGTCGAGATAGTGGTTGATAAATGGATTTTTCTACTGTTTCTCGTGATGGTAGAATAGCTTGCTTACCGTTGCTAACTGCTAAGGGTTTTAATTTGTCTTTGTTTTCTTCATAGTAAGCATAACCAAAATAACCTAAAGCATCTGGATCTTTACTAATACCTGCGACTAAGATTTCATCATTTTCGCTGGCTGTATAATCTTTACGGCTGGCTTTAGCTTTACCAACGATCGCTTCTGTAAAATAGTCGAATGTACCAGATTTATCTCCAGCACCGTATAATTTGATTGGTCGGTCTGGCCAGGAGGGACGAATCTGATTCCAACGGGTGATTTTACCTTCTGCTGCTGGTTCCCAGATTTTCTTTAATTCCTCAACTGTAATATCTTTAGCCCAGGTATTGGCAGGATTTACAACTATAGTTAAAGCATCAAAAGCTACTGGTAACTCAATATATCTCACCCCATTTTGGCTACAAACCTCCATCTCTGCTTGAGAAATGGGACGAGAAGCATTACTAATATCAGTTTTCCCTGTGCAGAATTTTTCAAATCCTCCGCTAGTTCCTGAAACGGAAACTTGTACCTGAGTATCATTTTCAGATTTAGCTTGATACTCCTTAGCTACAGCTTGAGTAATGGGATATACCGTACTCGAACCATCAATGATAATAGTAGAGACATTTCTCTGATTGGACACTGGAGAGGTATTTGATGTTTGCCGTGTGTTATCTGGTTTATTAGATGTTGTACAGCCTACAACTAAAGCCAGTATCCCTACCACTACGGTTAATTTCTGGGCTTGAGCTTTCACGGAAATTTACCTGGTATTTTTGACAATAAAGATGTTCTTTCCTCATCATTTCAAAAAAAATTGATATGTCAATGACAAATATATCACAATATACAAAAATTAATCAAGAAAAATTGATTGATTTAGGAGGGATCAGGACAAGAATAGGCGGGTAATATCTGGCTAAATTTTTGAAAATCTGCTAAATACCCTTCTAGAATGGCAAACTGGGGTACATTCAGGCTGTAATAAATCCAACGTCCTTCCTGTCGGGAATTAACTAAATGTGCTTCTTTGAGCGTTTTGAGATGAAAGGATAGTTTAGATTGGCTGACATCTAAAGCATCACACAAATCACATACACATAATTCTCGTTGTCGCAGCAGTTCTATGATACCGATTCTGAGAGGATCAGAAAGGGCATGAAAGCCTGTAATTAATTGGGTACTGGGTATTGGGTATTGGGTATTGGGCATAAAAAAATTATATCTCACTCATACTTTCCCGACACCCTACACCCTAAACCCTACACCTATGTCAACTGGAGGTCACAGTTTCTAGTTGATAGCGAATGCCGGCTTGTTGAAATCTTCGTAAAGCTTCACCCAAGCGATCGCAATCGGCAATCAAACTAATTCTGACATATCCCTCGCCAGCTACACCGAAGGCATTACCGGGTGTCACCACTACACCAGTTTGCTGTAATACATGCAAAGCAAAGTCTGTAGAACTCATTCCCGGCGGACATTTAACCCATAAGTACATTGTGGCGTTGGTTTTGGGAATATTCCAACCCAATTTACCTAAACCTTCGATCAGAAAATCCCGACGGGTGCGGTAGCGTTGTTGCACTTCATATAAGTACACATCTGGTAATTGTAAGGCGGTTTCGGCCGCAGTTTGTAAGGCGGCGAAAATACCATAATCCAAGTTAGTTTTCAGTGTCCGCAAACCTTGAATCACATGGCGATTGCCGACTACAAACCCTACACGCCAACCAGCCATATTATAGGTTTTAGACATGGTGTGAAATTCTACACCGATATCTTTTGCCCCAGGAATTTCTAATAAGCTGGTAGGTTGATAACCATCAAAGGCTAACTCGGCGTAACATAAATCATGGACTAGGAGGATTTCGTATTTGCGGGCAAAAGCGACAATTTCTTCAAAAAATTCGCGGGGGGCGGTGGCAGCAGTGGGGTTACTGGGATAATTAAAATAGAGAATTTTGGCTTTTTGGGCGACTTCTTCAGGAATGGCGGCTAAATCAATTAACCAGTTATTTTCTTCTGTTAAAATTAAGCTGTGAATTACGCCACCGGCAATCACTGGGCCACGAAAATGCACGGGATAGGAGGGGGAAGGCACAAGTACCACATCACCGGGATTGATGTAGGCGATCGCTAAATGTGCTAAACCTTCTTTAGAACCGAGTAGGGGTAAAGCCTCACTATCGGGGTCTAGTGTCACCCCATACCGCCGATGATACCAATTAGTAATTGCTTTACGGAAATTGGCAGTACCTTCAAAGGGTGGATAACCGTGATTAGCTGGGTTTTTTAAAGCAGAAATGGCCGCATCGATCACTGGTTGGGGGGTAGAACCATCGGGGTTGCCCATGCCCAAATCAATTAAATCTAAGCCCTGTTCTCTAGCTTTAGCCTTGAGTTCATCGAGCCGGGCAAACACATAAGGCGGTAATTTTTGGATGCGATCGGCGGGAGTAATCCAACTTAAACTCATTCTACAACCTCCTCACTGATTGCCCTAGTAGAAACACGATAATTAGCATTGGCCTCTCGATTGTCAGTTGGTGCAGTGGTAGATACCATGGCCGCCATTAATTGTTCCAACGCCACTTTAAACGGCAGACGATGAATGTCAGAATTAGGAGCTAAAGCTATTTCCGCAGCCGTTTGTAGTTCTCCTAAAGTAATATTGCCTAATCCTAAATCTGCTAATTTTTGCGGTAGCCCAATCTCTGCATAGAATTTTAATAATTGTTGCCTAGCTGCTGTTGCCAGTTGATTACCTGTAATCATTTCCTCTAGACGCAACTGGACTAAAATCCCATAGGCTACCTTTTCCCCGTGAATGCTACCATGTCCGCAAATGTGAGTTAAGCCGTTATGCACTGCATGGGCAGCCACAGTGCGACACTGCGCTCCTCCTAACCCACCAATTACCCCTGCCATTAACACTGTAGCATCAACTACTTCCTGCCAAACTTGGCTACCTGGTGCTTGCAGGGCAGCAGCAGATTTTTGAAAGAGGATATCTCTGAGGACTCGCGCTTGTTGCACAGCCCCGATAATTAGAGTTTGCGAAGATTGACCACTACTAACTGAGGCTTCATACCATTTAGCGATCGCATCCCCAATTCCTGCTACTAAAGTAGAGGGTGGGGCAGTTTGAATTAAATCATAATCCAGAATCAGTAAATCAGGGCAACGGTGCAAAGCCACATCATACAAAAATGCCCCAGTTTCCGAATACACATTCGATAAAGCCGTCCAAGCTGCACAAGTAGCCGCAGAAGTGGGAATAGTCACCACAGGCAAATTTAATTGCTGGGCTACTAACTTGGCAGTATCCATTGCTTTACCGCCCCCGATCCCAATAATCACATCTGCCTTATGTTCTTTTGCTGCCTTGCGTAAAGATTTCAGACTGGTTTCAGCACAATCTGCACCATAGGAAGCGATCGCAGCATCTAACTTATGTTCCCAAAGCAGTGGTTGTAAACTTTCTTTCGAGATTGTCAGGGTATGGTTGCCTGTCACAATTAAAGGACGACTACCTAAACGAGTAATCTCTGTGACTGCTGAAGATAAAATTCCCACACCTCGAATTACCCTAGATGGGGCAACTGAGAGTGTTAAAAATGAATTAGAAGTTTGAGTAGAAGATTGATTAGGCATCATGACTATTGTGTCAAAATCTTGATACTTATTGAGTCTGAAAGACTGATTACTGCTAATGTTTAGCTTGCCCCTGTCAATGACAAAGACAAATTAATGACATGATTGAACTGAATAATGCCCATTAGCTGGTTTTTCCCAAGTATCAAAATTGGAAATTACGAATATTTAACTAACGTTACCACTCTCAGATTCTGAGGAAAAGTTCTTTACTCTAGCCGTAGGGGATGAAAGCTGAGGAATCTGCCGATTTTGCTTAATTCCCTGACCTTAGCCCATGATCAGCTCGCTGCCGAACTTGTTCGCATTCGTAGAACTTCTGAAATATGAATATTTTAATCTAAAAATAAACCTAGTTGTATTGTGGTTAACAAAAAAAATTTTGTCATCCTGTTAACAGCGCGGGGGATGGGGAGATGGGGAGATGGGGAGA
>DATGXQ010000556.1:0-2347 GCA_035298905.1 Nostocaceae cyanobacterium
CCTCCCCATCTCCCCATCTCCCCACCTCCCCATCTCCCCATCTCCCCATCTCCCCATCTCCCCATCTCCTTAAACTCCATGCCTCATGTGATGCAGCATTTCTGGCTTAATTCCCATATCTTTGGTGTAGGGAGCGAGAAATTGATCAGGGGATAAGTCGGCTGGATTCGATGCCACAGCTTGATTTAGGTTTTCTCGACTAGCAACTAATTGTTCTTGCATCCATTTGTCAAAATCGGCTGGAGACTCAACCACCACTTGAGTTCTCATTGCGCCATGATAGGGGCCGCAAAGTTCAGCACAAATTAAAGCGTAATCACCAGCTTTTCTGGGTGTAAAGCGAAATTCGCTTTGTCTACCTGGAATTGCGTCTTGTTTGATCCGAAATTCTGGAACCCAAAAGGCATGAATTACATCATTTGCGGTCATGTTAATTAGCACTTCCCTGCCGATGGGTAAATGCAGTTCACCACTGGTCACGCCTGTTTCTGGATAGGTAAACAGCCAAGCAAATTGAATGCCAGTAATGTTAACAACTAATTCTGGTGGTAGCCCTTCATTTTCTGGACTTGCGCCTAAAGAGGGAGCAACACTACCCACACCAGGAGCATCCTGCTTTTGAGGAATTTGGTCAGCATTGCTGACTGCGGCAGTGGCAGGGTCTTGCATTGCCTCGTCAGACTTTACTTGATTGAGATTTGGTTCTGTACTGGGAGGCGTATCGCTTAAAGTTGCCGCCATAGCCATTCCTGGCATAGCCATTGACTGTTGAGTAATGGGGGCTTCATGGACACTATGGGGGTTAAAACCGCCAATGTCGTTATATACTTCAAAACTGTAAACAGAAATACCGAGGACGATAACGGCTGGGATCGCCGTCCAGAGTATTTCTAAAGGTACATTACCTTCAATTGGCGGCCCATCTTCATTGTCTCCTGCACGCCGACGATATTTAATAGCACAGTAAATTAAAACACCTTCTACTAACAGAAATATGCCGACAGAGACGGTCATCATCGTGTTAAATAAACCGTCGATTAAGGGGGCTTCATCCGTGGCTGCTTGGGGCAATAGACCGTGATTTTGTCCATACCACAGGCTGACCAGCGTTAGAATGATGCCAATTAGTAAAGTCCAGATTGAACTTGGGATTTTCACGACTTACTGAAACTGAATTAACTACTTGATTTAAAAGTTCTTCACATACTAAGGTAGTTCACCCTGTGGAATATAGCCTCTCTATGTCTGAAATTTTTATTAATTTTTCCGAATTTCCCTCTAATTTTGAGTACAAGGTAGTTAGGCAACATTGCTAAGAGCTTATGAAAATTGTTTAACAAATTTAAGGAAAATTTAGGGAATTTAATTTAATTGCAAGTAATCAACCATTCACATCTTAAAAAATGCCTAAATCTTACAGCTAGAAGTAGCTGGCGTGCTGCAAAGTATAAGTGAAAGTCAATTCTATCATCCTGAATTAAATAGGTTAGGGTGAAGATGGGTTGGCATGGAATCTATCAAGAGTATTTTTACCGCTCTACCACAACGGGCAGAAGGAATCGTTAATGAACGAATTTGTCCTACAACAACAGAATGAGGCCGCTGAAGACCAGCAACAGCCTAAAGACGTAATTCGCCGCTTAGTGTGGCGGATGTGTATCGCTACCTTAGTTTTGATGGCGATCGGCTCTGCGACTCGTGTGATGAATGCTGGACTTGCTTGCCCAGATTGGCCTCTATGCTACGGGGAATTAGTGCCAGCCAAGCAAATGAATCTCCAAGTGTTTTTGGAGTGGTTTCACCGATTGGATGCAGCTTTAATTGGTGTGAGCGCGATCGCCCTTTGTGGTTTATCTTGGTGGCATCGTCGTTCTCTACCTCAATGGCTGCCTTGGGCTTCTGCCTTTGCCTTGTTCTTAATCGTCTTTCAAGGGATCTTGGGTGGGCTGACAGTAACTGAATTGCTGCGGTTTGATATCGTGACCGCCCATTTAGGCACAGCCTTATTATTTTTCACCACCCTGTTAATTATCGGCACAATACTCACCCCCTATCAACCAACTAAAAGTGTAGGTAAACTGCCTTGGGTGGGTTTAGCTGCTGCTGTTTTGATTTACCTACAAAGTTTGCTTGGTGCTTTAGTAGGTTCTCGTTGGGCATTACACCAATGCTTTGGTGATGATCAACTTTGTGGCGTGATGTACAGCCATATTTTTGGTTTAATACCGCCTACAGTCGCTACTTTGGCAGTTGTGTTAATTGCCTGGCGGACACCAGCTCTACATCCAACTTTACGACGATTGGCAAATATGGCAGGCAGTTTATTGATTATTCAACTGCTGCTAGG
>DATGXQ010000557.1:0-18800 GCA_035298905.1 Nostocaceae cyanobacterium
GGAGGTGGGGAGATGGGGAGATGGGGAGGTGGGGAGAATTTTTTGTCTTTCTTTCTCCGCGTCACCGCTTCACCGTGTCACCGCGTCTCTTCCCCAGTTATCAGTCCCCAAGATTCGGCGCGTTGTTTTAACCAGCCTGTGGCAATGTAACGAGCGATCGCACCATTGACTCTTCTTCTTAATTCATCGTACTGCAAGCCTTTGGGCATGGCTACAGATAAGGGTTGGGCTGATAATCGGGTTGTAATGAGGCGATATTCTGGATTTTCTTGTACCCAACCACTTAATACACTCCCATCAGCCGCGAAAGCATCAGCCTGATTACTTTCTAGTTTTTCTCGTGCTGCGCTGTAGGAATCTACACCTACCAATTCAGATTTAGGTATAAAATTTTTAACTTGGTAAATCGTGCTGGAATTGTTCAGTACGGCTATTTTCAGGCTGTTTAAGTCTTTTAGTTCTCTAGCACTTGTATTTTTAGTTACTAGATTTACACTCTCAAAGTAGTAAGGAACACTGAAACTAACCAAACGAGCGCGGGATTCTGTAGCGGTGATTCTGGCGATCGCAAAATCTACTTTATCTTCAAAAACCACAGACAGGCGATCGCGGTTGGCTACGGGTTGAAATCTCACAGCGTCAGCTTTCCCTAATAAATCCTTAGCCAGTTCCTTGGCCAAATCAATTTCTAAGCCTTGTAGATTGCTGTTGGCATCCCTAAACCCCAAAGGGCGGATGTTATCTTTAATACCAACAATTAGATAACCACGCTCTTGAATTTTCGATAACGGAGCAGCAGAGGCTAGTGATTCAGTCCCCAAGCAAAACAGGCAGAAAAACAACAAGGTAGCGGATAATACCAGATGTAACCGACTTATTATTGACCATCTGTTACATCCGTTATCCATCCGGGCCACCTTATCCTTTAACTTGAGTTGCCAATTCTGCCACTTTACCAAAGGCTGCGGGGTCAAGAATTGCCAATTGTGCCAACATTTTACGATTTAGTTGCACATTAGCCTTTTTCAAATTACCCATTAATTTGCTGTAGCTTAAACCATGTTCTCTAGCAGCAGCATTAATCCGGGTAATCCACAGACTACGAAAATCACGCTTTTTCTTTTTGCGATCGCGGTAAGCACTGCGGAGTGCTTTCATTACCTGTTGGTTAGCGGTTCTAAACAGGGTGGAGTGAGAACCACGAAAACCTTTAGCCAGCTTGAGGATTTTATTGCGGCGTTTGCGGGCTACATTACCGCGTTTTACACGAGTCATCTGTTCTTAATTACCTGAGAAATTTACAAATAAGGGAGCATTAAGCGTACATTTTCTTCGTCGCGCTCGTTGACGACCACCATTTTAGATAGTTTACGCTTTTTGTCAGAGGTTTTGTGTTGTAGCAAGTGATTTTTGAAAGCCTTGCGACGGACGATTTTACCGCTTCCGGTAACGCGGAATCGCTTGGCCGCAGCTTTGCGAGTCTTAAGTTTAGGCATGGTCTAGGTTTTGATTCGACACAATCTAAAATTATATACTAATTCAGCTAGTTGAATCAGCTTTTTTTGGGGATTGGGAAACAGACGCGGGGACACGGGGACGCGGTGAGGCAGTCGCAGTCCTGGCGGTTTCCGTCGGTTGCGAACTGCCGAACCCGAAGGGTGACGCTCCAGAAAAGAGAAGATTCTCCCCTCTACCCTCTCTTCTTCTTCCCTCACTTTCATTGCTTAACTTTGGGATCTAAAGCTAGACGGGAACCTGTGGTATCTACATGGTAAGTCCAAGATTGCCCTTTTACTTTCACAATTACTATCCAACCTTCAACCGGATCAAAAAGTTGAGCGCAGACTTCACCAAAGGCAAACTCACAGGGATTACCAAAAGTCTTTTTGGTCACTTCGGTGATTTTGATGGCTTGGACTGGTAAACCGGAACGTTTCGCAGCGTCATTCAAGACTAAGTTAGCAATTTTTGGGGGTAGTTGGGCATTACCGGCGACATTAACTTTAGGGTCGAGTACGAGTTGTGTACCTGATTTATTAACATGATAAGTCCAGGCTTGGTCTTTGACTTGCACTACTACAACCCAACCTTCGATCGGTCGAAATTCTTTGGTGCAAATTTCCCCAAATTTGAATATACAAGGATTACCAAAGGTTTGCGCTCTAGATTCAATAATCTTCAAATCGTTGATTTTAACACCAGAACGCTTAGAAGCATCCTTGAGTACAGTTTGAGCGATCGCCTTTGGTAAACTATTCTGTGCAACTTGAGTCTGTCCATTACTAGGAACAGCTACAGAAGCGTCAGGTGTAGTAACTCCTATTCCACAACTGAGGATACCAGTTAAAGCTAGGGTTAGGAACAAAAATGAAGGCAGTTTATGGGTTGAAGAAAGTTGAGAAAAGAACCTAATTATGAGTTGCATAAGTTTTTGCACCTTAAAGCTGCATTTTGCTAGAGACTGGGTGTAGAGTGTGGTGAGATTTTCCCTACCCCTTTCTCTTTGACGCTGTTAGCTTTAGGCAGTTTCCCAATAGGGACGTGGCAATGCCATGTCCTTATGTTATATTGATTCACAGGTAAATTGTTGAAAAACGCCATAGTTTTGTCACTAAATTTTAAAATCATTTATACCAGCACAATCTTTAATCTCAATCTGTAGGGACATGGCATTGCTATGTCCTTATGTTAGATTGATTAACGGGTAGATTGTTTTAAGATACAATGCTTCTGTCTGCAAATTTAAAATAATGTACAAAATTACAATCTTTAATCTCAATTTGTAGGGACATGGCATTGCCATGTCCTTATGTCGGATTAATTTACAAATAGATTGTTTTAAAATGCAATGCTTTTAGAGAAAAATACAATATTATGTTTAAACAAGCAAAAAAGATTTGATGACAATCTAATAGTTTCGGATGACAATACAATGTTTTTGCATGACGATACAATAATGATGTATGGCAATACAATCCTATCTTGGCGCTAACGCTAAATTAACGACGTGTTGCGAAAACTGGCGTTTGAGTGCTGCAAAGACTGGACAGGGTGCTTGGTCTTGGAGATTGTCTGGCTTACTCCAGGTAAAAGGTGCTTTTTGGGCTGCGGACATCCACAATAGACGTTTGGCTCTAGTCATAGCAACATAGAGGAGACGATATTCTTCAGCAATTTTTAGGTTTTTTGCTTCTTCCCAAGCTTGGTTAACGTTGGGGATGCTTTCCGCATTGTTGTGTAATGCAGCACGAATTTGAGCGCGGGCAACTTCTGATAATGTAAAGTCACCTAAAAATTGACTTTGGGGAGGAACCCAGAATCGACCGGGGATTAAATTTTCATGTAAAAAAGGTAAAAAGACATCATCCCAATCTAATCCTTTGGCTTTGTGCATGGTGATGATTGTCAACTGTCCTTCTTGTGTATACTGTTCTTCAATATTTTCTGTTTCTACTGGTTCAAATCTTTCTGAATTAACAATTTCACTTAAAGCGGAAAGCATTGCTCCCATAGAACTATTACCAGCAATCTGTAAATTTACCCTTTCTGCGAGTTTATCAGCCGTTGCTAGTTCCGCTTGGTCATAATTTAAGGTTAAAGCTAAAAAGGAAATAAGTTGATAAAGTGGCAGTTCTAACCGCGCACGTAGTAGACTACGGCAAAGATGCGCTGCTTTTTGAACGTCTTCTGATTGGTTAGCAGTCAAAGGGCCAGGATAAAGAAATTCTTCGGGAAGACTGGCTAAAGCATTTAAGTCTTGGGTAGGAATTAATTGACGTTGAACTAGAGTATCTAATGCGGCTTTAAGATAATCTGGAGAATGGGGACGCTCACAAAATTGCAGTATCGCTAAAACTTCTTGAGGAATATGCGAACGTCTTTCTCTTTCCCCCACATCATAAAGTTTAATGTTATGTTCTTTGCAAATCGGTTCTAAAGCATTTGCTAACCATCTGCCTTGACGGTTTTCCCGTACTAAAATAGCAGCACGGGTTTGGGGATTTTCGCTAAATAATGCAATTACTCTTTGACCTATTAACTCAACTGTATGATGAATATCACGAGGAGTATATAGTTCTAACCCTTTTCCTACAGGTTCGGGGTTAGCATCCTTTTGAGGGTCATTGGTATTGACTGGGTAAATAGTTTGATAACGAAATGGTCTTACAGCTTGTTCATGGGTTGCTGTCCATTTTTCATTGACCCACTTCAAAGCAAAATTAGCCGCATCAATAATGATTCTGGTACTACGTCCGGCCTGATCCATCGTAGCTAATTTTCCCTCTAAATTACACTTATGGCAAAACTCCCGAAAGTAAATCGGGTCTGCTGGTGTAAATGTTGAGTTAATCGCTTGGTTTGGATCTCCCACGCGAATAATGTTAATAGATGAAGAAAGGTTTAGGTTTATCTCTTCTCTTCTTTGTACGTCCCCTTTCTTTGCGTTTCCCCTCTCCGCGTCTCCCCTCTCCGCGTCTCTCCGCGTTGCCTCCCTTCCTGCTAAAATCTCTAACAATCGCGTTTGCAATGGACTAGAATCTTGGGCTTCGTCTTCAAAAACGCCAAAAACTTGGTTTTGTTCAATTTTGCGAGCGCTGTCATTTTCTAATACTCGCAAAGCTGCTAAAATCATATCGTCGTAGTCGATAAAGTTGTTAGAGCGCATCAAAGTTTCATACTGCTCATACAATCCTGCTGCAATTTGTAAAATACTATATTCATCGGCTTTTATTTCACTCCATCGACGCAAATCATGAGGTGAGATACCTGAACTTTTAGCTTCATGAATCACAGTAAAAGCTAAATCTGGTAATACTTCGGTTCTTAACACCGATTGACGACGTAATCTTTCTGTTTCTTCTCCGTCAAATTGTTGTCCTTCTAGCAACCGAGTATAAAGTTCTGGATGGGTAACAATCCAATTTTCAACGGCTGTTCTAATTAAGCGATGACTTTGATTAGGAGTGATTAAGGTTAAATTTTCTAATTGTAAGCCTGATAAATCAGGATGACGACTGGCGATATTTAAAGCTAAACCGTGGAGGGTATAGACCACAAAACCGGTTTGAGGTAAAGATAATTCTTTTAATTTGTCGCGGATTTTCTTTTTAATATTAGCAGCAGCAGAACGAGTAAAGGTAACTACTACTAATTGACGACGATAATTTTTTCCTGTGAGTAAAGATTGTTCATATTGACGGGCTATCGCAATGGCCGCAGCCGCAGCCATTCCCGTTGATTTGCCAGCCCCAGGAACAGCAGAAACCGCTAAAGCCCCCCCTTGCCAATCAGCCATTTGTGTTTGTCCTGAACGTAGTTTCAGACGAATTTCATTTATCTTTTTTTGCAGTTCAGGAATGAAGTTTTGAGTTAATTCTGGATTAGATTGTAAGTGAGTAAATTCTTCTGACATAAATTTTTAAATCCCTATTTCAACAAAAGGACATGGCATTGCCATGTCCCTACAATTTGCATCCTAACAATTATTTGCTCAATTCATCATTGTATCGGCGTTGATTACTCATCAATTTGCCAAACATCTTTGGTAAATTCTTGGTCTAAAATTTTCTTGGGACGGACAATCACTACAACTTTGCCTAATAAACTTACTTCCGGTTGGGTTTCAAACCATTGGAAGTCTATTCCTTGACCGTTATCAACGACAAAATAACTTGTGGCATCCCATTGACGTTGTGCGCGATCGATTACCACTAGGACTGGTTCGATTTTAGTTTGATTGGGGTTGGGAAAGCGATCGCTTTTAGCTATGATCACAATTGGATCTTCTGCACCCCTTAATACTTGCCAGCCTGGTAATGCTACCCAAGCCTGATCACCAGCATATTTGACTATGCCAAATGGCTCAATGTCGCTAATGAATGGTATGCTTTTAATATCTTGAGCCGTCAGAGGTAACTCCCCTACGACTGGTAAAATCCGAGGTAAGTCCTCATCAGACTCCAAACGGTAAAAAGGTAAACCAGGTGCGGGACGTTTGGGAACGACAGTGAAATCGACTAATAATTGTTCGATTTGTTTTCTAGCTGTGTCTGAGTGAGCAAAACGCAACCCTTTAGCAATTAAACGCGATCGCTCTTGTAAATCTGAATTTTGTCTAGCTAACTTCCAAGCTTGATATGCTACCGCATCCCCTGGATGTCTAGTGAAACCCTCTGGTAATGTGGAAATATAGGAAAAATCTTTGACTGCTTTAGCAACTTCCCGCGCTTCTAGAGCATCCAATTTATGGATAAATGTTAAATCAGCTGTGGCTGCTCTTTCTTCTTGGTTGAGGGAGCGTAATTCATATAAAATATCACTTGCTCTTGTACCGTAGTAAGCTAGTGTTGCTGCTGATGCGCCATTTTTTTCTAAAGAATTATAAACTTGTGCGCCGACAATGACCTGATTTTGTTGGATTGGTTCAAACCCTGTAGCTTCAAAAATCATCTGGGGATTGTAACCAGATTTTTGCAGAAGGGCGATCGCTAGTCCCCATTCCACCCAGTTACCTTGCTTTTGTCTGAGCTTGACTAATAATTCTTGTGCTGTATCATCAGCAGTATTCTCAAGATTTTGAGCATTGGGTGGTAGTTCAGTCATAATCTGGATTGTTACCCTATAACTTGATACTGTACGCAGTGATTCAATCAATCAGCCAATCAGCGATCGTTATTTACTTCTGGCATAACGAAAACTTTGTGCCAGACACATCCCTAATTATAATTATCGGACTGGAATATTGTTTTGAATCTCTACAATACCTACACAAAATTAACTTAGTGTCATATTAGAATCTTAGGTTATAAGCCACTCAGGTTAATTCCTACCTTTAGTAGAATCAAGCCAGCTATAATCAAGCTAAGAAAAAACAGCAGATTTCAGGTAAATGAGGTACAAATTTTAGGAACAAAACCTTATGCTAAGAGACTTTTCACTCTGTTTCCTGTTTCCTGTTCCCTGTTCCCTGTTCCCTGTTCCCTGCTGTAATTAATAAATCAATAGATGATTCTGGCTAATTTATAGTGAGTGAGTTTTTGACGCTTAAATTCTCAGATGAAAGAAGTTGATGTTGAGAAATGCAGTATTTGTAGTATTAATGTGGGTAGTCAAATCCACAGAGAGTTACAAAAAGTGTCCTATTCTCAACCTAACTCTGTATGGAATATAACAAAATAAAGGTAGCGATATAAAGCAGATATCTTATGGATAATCCCAATCTCGAAGTTGATAGAGTCCGTCGTCAATTGATCACTCTTGAACGTCCAAAAAAACTTAAAATCCTAGTAGTTGATGATGAACCAGATAATCTTGATCTGCTCTATCGCACTTTTCGCCGTGATTTTAACGTATTAAAAGCTGATAGCGGCATCCAAGCTTTGGAAGTATTAGCCGCAGAGGGAGAAGTCGCTGTAATTATCTCTGACCAACGGATGCCAGAAATGAAAGGAACAGAATTTCTGAGCAAAACCGTACCGCAATTCCCAGACACAGTGCGAATTATTCTCACTGGATTTACGGATATTGAAGATTTGGTAGAAGCAATTAACGCGGGACAAGTTTATAAATATATCACAAAACCTTGGGACCCTAGCGAACTCAAAGCAGTTGTCCAAAGAGCAGCCGAAACCTATGATTTGCTCAAGCAACGCACAGAAGAATTAAGACGCGCCCACGCCCAAGTTAATCTGTTAAGTGTGCTAGTAGAAGTAACTCAAGCAGCTACCGGATTAGAAGAGACTCTTACCCCCATCGCCAGAGCTTTTAGTCAAACGTTTGCTGCCGAAGGATGCATTCTACAATTAATAGAGGAGCATAACCTAGTAGGTACTCAAGGAGTATATAGTGAAACTGGTAGCATGGAAAATTGGTTAGCCCAAGATCCCTTAACCAGTGAAGCGATCGCCACTGGGCAGATCCAATTATCCTTAAATGTGCCTAAAGACAGTAAATTAAATGGTATTAATCATTACCAATCAACTGGAACACAAGCTCATCTCATCATCCCCATCAAGTACCGCAACAAAGTCTTAGGAGTATTATCACTCCAATGGAAACAGCCCTGTAGTTTACGTGAAGATGAGTTAAATCTGATTCATTTATCAGCTGAACTAGTAGCGATCGCCCTCACCAGCAGCCTGGATAAATAAAGAGGCAGGGGGGCAAAGGAGCAGGGGGGCAGGGGAGCAGACCAGAAAAGAATAAAATTTACCTAGTCCCCAATCCCCAATGACTAATGACCAATGACCAATGACCAATGACCAATGACCAATGAAGTTCGTACTATTTTTAACCGCATTGCCCCAGTATATGACCAACTCAACGATTGGTTTAGCTTAGGACAGCACCGGATTTGGAAAGAAATGACCGTCAAATGGAGTGCCGCTAAACCAGGAAATACCTGTATAGACTTGTGCTGTGGTAGCGGTGATCTAACATTTCGGTTAGCGCGACGTGTAGGAGTAACAGGAAAGGTTTATGGAGTTGATTTCTCTCCTAACCTGCTAGAAAACGCCAAAGAACGCGCTAAAAATTTTTATTTCGCATCCAATATCACTTGGGTCGAAGCTGATGTTTTAAACTTGCCCTTTGAGGACAATCAATTTGATGCTGCTACTGTGGGCTATGGTTTACGAAATGTTAAGGATATCCCCCGTTGTTTACAAGAGATTTACCGGACTCTCAAACCTGGTGGAAAAGCAGCACTTTTAGACTTTCATCGTCCCAGCAGTCAATCACTCCGCAGCTTTCAGCAATGGTATTTAGACAACCTTGTTGTCCCACTAGCAACCAATTTAGGCTTAAAAGAAGAATACGCTTACATCAGCCCCAGTTTAGACCGTTTCCCCATTGGTCAGGAACAAGTAGAATTAGCGCAACAAGCTGGTTTTAGTGATGCGACACATTACCCTATTGCTAACGGTATGATGGGAGTATTATTAGTAAGCAAGTCTTAGATATGATGAGTAAAGGCAGGTAGAGAAGCAGAGGGGCAGAGGAGACGCTCTGACGCGGGGACGCGGAGAAAGAAAGACAGAAAGATTCTCCCCTCTACCCTCTCCGTGTCCCCCCTCTCCCCTCACCCCGTCTCCCCTCTCCGTGTCCCCGCGTCTCCCCCATACTCCATACCCTATTCATAACTTCTAATCCAAAAAACTGTGGATTGGTCTAAACTTTGGCTTTATATATCTCCTCCCGTTCTCGGTGCTGTTATTGGCTACTTCACCAACGATATAGCCATCAAAATGCTATTTCGTCCCTACCGAGCTATTTATTTATTTGGCAAAAGAGTACCATTTACACCAGGTTTAATTCCTCGGAATCAAGAACGACTCGCTCAAAATATTTCTAATACTATTATGGGGTCGTTGCTCACACCAGACGAACTACAGAAACTGGCGCGACGACTGTTGGAAACCGAGAGAGTGCAAGGTGCAATTCTCTGGTTATTGAAGTTAGCGATCGAACAAATTCAAGGCGATAAAAATCAAAAGAGTGCCAAAATCATTGCTGGAATTTTAAGGGATTTATTAGGAGAATCCTTACCACGGTTGTTAAAAGTTTTGGCGCGACAAGAAAACTTTTTAGAACCACAGATAAATCAAATATTTGATCAAATTTTATTAGAATTTCAACTCAGCGATGAACAAGCTACACGTTTAGCTGATTGGTTAATAGAAGTAGTTTTACCACCTGATGCACTGCGTCAAGCCATTGTTGATTTTTTAACAGACCGGACAATCCAAGTGATTGATGAAGGTTTCCGCGAAAAAACTAGCGGTACTTATTGGGTAGTGGCCAATATATTTGGATTACGTAATACTTTGACACGATTAAGAGCATTTTGTTTAGATGAAAAAGATGCTAGTAATCAACGTTTAAAGGAATTAATCCAAGATTTACAAATGCGCGATCGCGTCAAGAAATTACTGATCAACTTATCCTTCCAAAATCTCCCAGTTGGTACAGTCCGACAGCTACGTAAAACCGCAAGGGAAAGTGTACGTCAGTATCTACAAACTAGCGGTAGCGATTTACTCCAAGGCTTAACAGAATCAGCAGATTGGGAAAATATTGCCATTTTATTAATTAACCGATTGAGTAATTCGCCTGTTTTTAGCACTTCTTTAGAAGTAGTTTCTCAAGAATTAGCCTTAATTTTAGAAAAATATCTCGAAAAAGATTTAGAAATTATTGTCGCTCAAGTTATCCCAATTTTATCTATAGATGAAGTAATTGTGAATAAAGTAAAAGCCACTTCACCTGCTGATTTAGAAGCAGCAATTGAGGGAATCGTCAAGAATGAATTACAGGCTATTGTAACTTTAGGTGGAGTTCTAGGTTTGATTGTCGGGTTATTTCAGACTGGATTTTTATTATTTTCTCAACAATAAACTGATCACAATTAAAAATTAAAAATTAAAAATTAAAAATTTGTCTTGAAAAGTTTCCAGGGCGAGGGAAACTCTTTCGGATTCGCCGAAAGCTAACAATATCAATTTTCACACTATCTTGTCAATCAATTAACCCATTAAAGAAACTATGCTACTTTTCCCAAGCAGCTAATAGTTGGTAACTTTTTCGCGTTTTGTAATAGCTCTTTTATTTTTCTTAAAGTTACTTAATAAGAAAGAATTGATTTTTCAGCGTCAACAAAAAATTGGCAATAAGAATAATCTTAGCTTAATAGTAGTTTTCTAGCAGTAGTAATAATCCAATTCAATGAGGGAATAATATCAAAACGGCAAAGCGCCTATAGGCGAACCGTTATAGCTTGCTTCCCCAGAGGGATAAGGCGATCGCTAGGGTTCATATAAAAGACTATTGTATTTTCTTCTGTTTCCTTTGCTGTCCGTCTTAATCTAGCTAGTTAGTAAAATGCTAATTGATTTTGATATCAGTCAGCAGCATAGATGCGATCGCTTTGTCATCAAAAGACAAATTTCTCAATCTAAAGATAGAAATCAACTGTAATGTATACAATTTGCATTATTCTAATTCTTAGGTAAAACCTACTAATCCTTTCTTCTACCCCTTGAATGGCTCAATAAAGTTCCTTAAAACTGTAACAAATTATAGCTGTGACGGGCATCATATTAGTACGTGGGAACTTATGCCATATTTTATATAATAATTTTCCCTGTAAAAATAAATAGGAATAAAAATGACCAATATACAAGACAATAACTTAATTTTAGTAGTTGATGATATTACTAGCAATCTAGAAATCATTTCTGAATTGTTAATAACTGCTGGCTTTACAGTAATTACAGCTGATAATGGGGAAAGTGCATTACAACAAGTTTATTCTAAATTTCCTGATTTGATTTTATTAGATGTGATGATGCCAGGAATAGACGGATTTGAAACTTGTAAAAAGTTAAAGGTAGATCCGCAAACTAGCGATATTCCCATTATCTTTATGACTGGTATTACTGACACTGAAAGCAAAGTCAAAGGTTTTAATTTAGGTGCAGTTGATTATATTATTAAACCATTTCAGTCGGACGAAGTATTAGTTCGCATTAAAACCCAATTACAATTATACCATTTAACCAAAACTTTAGAAGTAAAAGTGGCAGAAAGAACCACAGAACTTTCTCAAGCACTAAAAGAATTACAAGCATCACAATACCAGTTAATCCAAAAAGAAAAAATGTCAGCCTTGGGGAATTTAGTGGCTGGAGTTGCTCACGAGATTAATAATCCTATGGGCTTTATTGCGGGGAATTTGCAACCAGCGATCGAACATATTCAAGATTTATTTAAAATTATTGATATTTATCAAAAATATTATCCTCATCCTGTACCAGAAGCGCGGGAAGAATTAGCCAATATAGATTTAGAATATGTACGTACTGATTTACCAAACTTAATCTCCTCCATGAAGGAGGGTGTACAGCGCATTCGCAATATCAGTTCCAGTTTGCGGACTTTTTCTAGAGCAGATAGCGATCGCAAAACTGCCTGTAATATTCATGATGGCATTAATAGTACCCTGATGATTCTCAAGCATCGCTTAAAAGCCACAAGCACTCGTCCCGAAATTCAAGTCATCCAAGATTATAGTGATTTACCTTTAGTAGAGTGCTTCCCTGGACAACTCAATCAAGTTTTCATGAATATATTAGCTAATGCCATTGATGCTATAGACGAATTAGGAAATCTTTCCCCAGAAGCTAGTAATTACCAACATCCAAAGATTTGGGTAGCAACTTCATTGAACACAGATAATACAGGTGTTTTAATTAGGATTAAAGATAACGGTGTGGGAATGTCAGAAGAAGTTAATCAAAAAGCTTTTGACTATTTATTTACTACTAAAGCAGTAGGTAAAGGTACAGGATTAGGTTTATCAATTACCCGTCAAATTATTGTGCAAAATCATCGGGGTTCAATCCAATGTATTTCTAATACAGGAGTCGGAACAGAATTTATAATGGAAATTCCCTTATAACATCTAGTTTGTATATTGTTTTAATAAACATTGATTAAAAAATAAACAACATCTATGTCTAGGTTTTTAATTTTTAAGTAAGGATTCAGAATTCAGAATTCAGATTCAGAATTAAAAAGACTTTAAGAGTCAAGCTGACTGAGATTCTCCAAATATCACTACTATCGATTCCTCTTTTGGTAACTATTCTGGCTCCTGGCTCCTGACTCCTGAATTCTTACATTTTTAATTTTTAATTTTTAATTTCCAAAATGGGTAATTAGGTATTAGCCAGAAACTAATTACCTATTACCCATAATCAAATTACAATCCTTCTATTTGCTCAGAAGTAATTGCTTTTGCTTGTAGATTCACAGCAGTTGTAGCGTGCAATATGGAAGTATTAGCAACTGAATTGTTGGCTAAAGTAAAGAGTGGATTTGACAAAATACCCGCAATGGAAGTAGCGATTAAAGTTGCAATCAAGCCTACTTGTAAAGGTCTAAATCCTGGTAAAGTCCAACTTACTTCAGGATAATTCTTTACTACGTCGGACATTTCATGGGGTTCTTTTACTACCATCATCTTAACTACGCGAATGTAGTAGTAGATGGAAATAACGCTAGTTACTAAGCCGAGTAAAACTAACCAATAAAGGCCAGCTTGCCAACCAGCCCAGAACAGGTAAATCTTCCCGAAAAATCCAGCCAGTGGGGGAATACCACCCAAAGACAACAGAGAAATGCTCAAACCCAGTGTTAAGAGTGGGTCTTTTTGATATAAACCTGAGTATTCGGCGATTTGGTCGGTTCCTGTCCGCAAGGAGAACAAAATCACACAGGTGAAGCCGCACAGGTTCATAAATAGGTAAACCAGCAGGTAGAAAATCATGCTGGCATAGCCCGCTTCAGTCCCAGCAATTAAGCCAATCATCACAAACCCAGCTTGGGCAATAGATGAGTAAGCTAACATCCGCTTCATGCTGGTTTGGGCTAAGGCTACAACGTTACCCAAAATCATACTTAGCACTGCTAGGGCAGTGAAAACAAACTTCCACTCCTCAGCCACTAAGGGGAAAACAGTTGTTAACAAACGGATGGCTAGGGCAAAACCGGCTGCTTTAGAACCAACGGATAAAAAGGCGATAACTGGGGTAGGTGCGCCTTCATATACGTCTGGTGTCCATTGGTGGAAGGGTGCAGCAGAAATTTTAAACCCGATCCCAGCAATCACGAAAACTAGGGCAATCACTAAACCCAAGGATTGACCAGCGTGTGCGGCGTTAATACTATTGGCGATCGCACTCAGTTCTGTTTGTCCACCAGATAAACCATAGAGTAGCGATACACCGTATAAAAAGACGGCTGTGCTAGAAGCACCAATTAACAAGTATTTCAGCGCCGCTTCGTTGGAACGGGGGTCACGCTTGGTATAACCTGTTAACAAATAAGAGGAAATACTCAGGGTTTCTAGGGAGATGAATACCATGACTAACTCACTAGCCCCAGAAACAAACATTCCTCCCAAAGTAGCAGTCAATAAAATCGCAATGAATTCTGCTAAAGCAGTGCCACTCTGCTCTACGTAGCGGATAGACATTAAGATTGTCACGGCAGCAGACAAGGCAATGATACCGCGAAAGACAATACTTAGGTCGTCACCATTAAAGCCACCATTAAAAGAGATGGGATTAGCAGCATCCCATTGGAAGTATAGGGCGACAATCGAGGCTAATAAACCTGCGATCGCTAGATATCCAATCCAGCGCGAAGATGTCCGCCCCAAAATCAAATCAACGATCAAAACCCCTAGCAGGGTGAGAATGACAATTCCCTCTGGCAAAATCGTTCCCGCATTTAATTGGGATGCAAGATTAGCAAAATCCATGAGATGTATAGGCTTTGGCGATTAGACATTCAGGCTAACTGAGTTAATTCTATCTATAGTTCTTTACCAAAATTGCATTTATTTGGCTGCCTGAAGAGCAGTAATAGGTTATGGACTAGGAAAAATATACTTATCCATCTGCCTAAATGACATCTTTATCTGTTAGCTAAATGAGCTTTATGCTTGATTAGCAGAGGTTTTCAGGAAAAAATAGCCACTTTTACTCTAACTCTCATACTATACCTGCTATCAAATTAAATTATGGTTAAATTGTCAGCATTTAGCTGTAGGAGCTAGTTTTGTAGATCAATGATGGTGTTGAAGTAAAAAGACCCCGTTCAACCTTCAATCAGCCCCTACCTATCAATTTTGAGTATAATCTTTGGAAATCTGAAGACAAACAAACAGTTCAGTAATCCACTGAACTGCTCAACTGCTGGTTAATATTTTATTTAGCAACAGCTAGTTGGACTTTTACCTAGCTCAACTCATGACTTAATAGTACCTTGAGTATCCATTGCTACTTTTCCCCCAACCACCACCACCGGAGCGAGTACCTTTCTCTTCTCGTGGTCTAGCTTTATTAACTTTCATTACACGCCCCATCCATTCAGCTCCATCTAGAGCTTGAATAGCTGCATCTTCTGCTGCTGATGATTCCATTTCTACGAAGCCAAAGCCTCTAGCACGTCCAGTTTCCCGATCTGTGGGTAGCTGAACACGCTTAACAGTACCATACTCAGAAAATACTTTAGTGAGGTCGTCTTGTGTGACGCTGTAGGATAGGTTCCCTACGTAGATTGACATGAAACTCTCCAGAATCCATTGAAGCAGAGATGCTCATCCGGAGAGCCGCTTGAAATTATTACTAACACCAAGATACGTATCGCCGAACTTACTTCTCTATCGACATCCTAGCACAATTTTTAGACCTAAAAAGCTGAAACTGCTTGTTTCTGGTGGGTTAAAGGATTTAAGGATTTAATGTATATAATTTTACTGTTCAACTATTCAATTAAATATTTAAGCCAACTTTAAGCCAACCTACTGTTAACCAACCTCAATACCATTTCACTAAATGAAAGATACAGATATTCTGCTCCTCTTCTTCTCCCCTCTCCGCGTCTCCCCTCTCCCCTCTGCCTATTTGTATCAAACTTAAAGTGAAACGGTATAACTTACTGTCTCGGCTACTAAAATGCCTAATTGGTGGGCAAATTTGCTATTTTCGCTGTTCATCGTTTTTATGATCAGTTTTGCTTGAATTTTGGCACAAGCTCTAGGAGAATTGCGAAAAGTAGAGAAAATGAAGTATTAGTTAAGGTGTGATTATTAATTTCCCCGATTTTTAAACAACAAAAAGTATCGCTATATTACACTTCAGGGGTATTTTATAAACTTTAGTCGCCAATTATGCGTGAGATAAGCTAAAGATTGAAATATCTAGCGATCTAGGTCTAGCGTTCCCTTTCCCAGTCCTTGGGACAGGACAACGCCAGAAGTTGAGTGTAGTTTTGGGTAGTTGTCAGGCTAAATCATGGCTCTTGACGTGACGCTTGATCTTGACATTTCGCCGAAATTACCTCAACTTGACTGTTTAGCTGCATAGCTATTCTTTTTTTGAAATTTCCATGTCAACTCTCGTCATCGTCGAATCTCCGACCAAAGCTCGTACCATTCGCAACTACCTGCCAAAAAACTTTCGGGTAGAGGCTTCTATGGGTCATGTGCGTGACCTTCCCCAATCAGCTAGTGAAATTCCCGCCACTGTTAAGGGGGAAAAATGGGCGCAGCTTGGGGTGAATATAGATGCCGACTTTGAACCGGTGTATGTTGTCCCCAAGGACAAAAAGAAGGTTGTCACCCAGCTTAAAGAGGCTTTAAAAGAAGCAGATGAATTGATTCTGGCAACTGACGAAGACCGGGAAGGTGAAAGTATTAGTTGGCATTTATACCAGCTACTCAAGCCCAAAGTGCCGACTAAGCGGATGGTTTTTCATGAAATTACTCAAGAAGCTATTCAAAAAGCTTTGCGAAACTGTCGCCATATTGATGAGCAATTGGTACGCGCTCAAGAAACACGGCGAATTTTAGATCGTTTGGTGGGTTATACTTTGTCTCCTTTGCTGTGGAAAAAAATTGCTTGGGGGTTGTCTGCGGGAAGGGTACAGTCGGTAGCAGTGCGGTTACTGGTGAATAGGGAACGCCAGCGCCGTGCTTTCCGAGAAGGTACATATTGGGATTTAAAAGCCTACCTAGAACAAGAAAAAACCTCATTTAGCGCGTTGTTAGTGACCCTTGGCGGCACAAAAGTGGCTACAGGCAGTGATTTTGACCCAGCTACAGGAAAAATCACCGCAGGGCGGAATGTGGTGTTGTTAAATGAACAGCAAGCAAGAGAACTAAAACAACGCCTGAGTGGGAAAACTTGGACTGTGGCGGAAACTGATGAACGTCCAGTGACTCGGAAACCTGCACCGCCATTTACTACTTCGACTCTACAACAGGAATCTAACCGGAAACTCCGCCTGTCAGCTAGAGACACAATGCGGATTGCTCAGAGTTTGTATGAGCAAGGGTATATTACCTATATGCGGACAGATTCGGTGCATTTGTCTGATCAGGCGATCGCAGCTGCCCGGAGTTGTGTAGAACAGTTATATGGTAAACAATACCTCAGCCCCCAACCCAGGCAATACACCACCAAATCTAAAGGCGCACAGGAAGCTCACGAAGCTATCCGTCCTGCTGGTAGCACCTTCCGCACCCCCCAAGAAACTGGCTTGAGCGGTCGAGAATTAGCCCTATATGACCTGATTTGGAAGCGTACTGTCGCCTGTCAAATGGCCGACTCCCGCCAAACTCAGATTGTCGTCCAGCTCACAGTAGAAGATGCTGGTTTTCGGGCTTCTGGTAAGCGCATTGACTTTCCCGGCTTTTTACGCGCTTATGTCGAAGGTTCGGATGACCCAGAAGCAGCTTTGGAAGACCAAGAGGTAATTTTACCAGCCTTAAAAGTGGGGGATCATCCCAACTGTAAACAACTGGAAGCGGTCAAACACGAAACCCAACCACCAGCTAGGTACACCGAAGCAACTTTAGTGAAAACCCTTGAAAGTGAGGGTATTGGTCGCCCCAGTACCTACGCCAGCATTATCGGTACTATCATCGATAAAGGTTATGCCCAACTGATAAATAACTCCCTGATTCCCACTTTTACCGCTTTTGCCGTCACCGACCTGTTGGAAAAATATTTTCCGGATATTGTTGACCCTAGTTTTACCTCCAAAATGGAGCAAACTTTAGATGACATTGCCGGAGGTGAGGTTAACTGGTTGCCCTATCTGCGGGAGTTTTACTTAGGAGAAAAGGGTTTAGAAACTTTAGTCAAGGAACAGGAAAATCAAATTGATGGCAATAAAGCCAGAACCGTAGAACTAGAAAATTTAGATGCTAAAGTCCGTATTGGTAAATATGGGCCTTACATCGAAGTAGATAACGGAGATGGTGTTGTCACCGCTTCCATTCCCAAAGACCTCACCCCCGCAGACCTTGACCCCAAACAGGTAGAAGTCTTATTGCGGCAAAAAACCACAGGTCCCGATGAACTAGGCCGCCACCCAGAAACAGGTGAAACAATTTATGTAAAAATTGGCACTTATGGCCCTTATGTGCAGTTAGGTGACAAAACTGAAGAAAACCCCAAACCTAAACAGGCATCTTTACCAAAAGGTGTGACACCAGAAACAGCAACTTTAGAAATGGCTGTGGGTTTGTTGGCACTACCCCGCACCTTGGGAGTACATCCGGCGACTGGTGGCAAAATTCAAGCTAGTTTAGGGCGCTTTGGCCCCTATGTGGTGCATGACCAAGGTAAAGAAGGGAAAGACTATCGATCGATCAAAGCACCTGACAATGTATTGACAATTTCTCTAGAACGTGCATTAGCGTTATTATCTGAACCAAAGAAGGGACGCGCTACCAGCAGCAAGTCTAAAGCAGCATTGCGGGAATTAGGCACACACCCAGAAGACGGTTCACCCATAGGTATCTATGATGGCCCTTATGGCCCCTACATTAAACATGGCAAGACTAATGTTAGTGTTCCTGAAGGTCAGTCGGTGGAAGATATAACCCTATCTCAAGCCTTGGAATTGCTACAAGCTAAAACTTCTACTAAACGCAAAACCGGCAGTAAGTCTACTACTTCTAAAACTTCTAAGGCTAAGTCATCTACTACTAAGACTAGTAGCAAAAAGAAAGAAGCTAGTTAGCAGCAGGGTGTAGGAGAGAGGGGAGACGCGGTGTTCGCGTAGCGTCTCCGCAAGGAGAGGGGAGACACGGTGTTCGCGTAGCGTCTCCGCAAGGAGAGGGGAGAATCTTTTTATCTTTCTTTCTCCGCGTCCCCGCGTCAGAGCGTCCCCGCGTCTCTTTCCCCGCGTCTGGAGCGTCCCCGCGTCTCTTCTGCCCCCCTGCC
>DATGXQ010000558.1:0-2986 GCA_035298905.1 Nostocaceae cyanobacterium
CTCTTTTACCCTTGATCATCCCCATGCCGTTGCCCAACAAGTTTATAATCTATTGGGTTATGGCATTCTTAACCCAGAAATTGAAAAATTGGTCATTGAAGGGTTAAGAAGAACAAAAAAACATGAATTTTCCCTGACAGATTTATTTCAACGCCTAGAGTCATTTTGGCGTGACTATTGTCAAGGACGCTGGTTAGATGAAGGTATAGCCCATCAAGCCGTCGCCTATTTTCAGACTCTACAAAACCCGATTAATGTTGAACGGGTCAATGCAGCTGTAGGATTAAATGTATTTTTATTACTGTGTGCGATCGCTCCCATAGCTGAAGTAACATTTTGGCCTTGTGGTCATCCTCTAAATCTAGCAGAATTCCATCCTACAGCCTTAGTCGAGCTAAATAATAGAACAGCAATTTTACATAAACATGCCTTTATCAATTGCACCCGTCATAAATCTTTAGTTGGACTTAACCTATCAGGTGTTTCTTTATTACAGATGATGTTGGTTGAAGCCAACCTAGCAGGAAGCAACTTATTAGAAGCAGAATTAATCGGCGCAAATCTCACAGGTGCAAACTTACAACGAGCCAACCTAACCAGCGCCAACCTCACAGGTGCAAATCTCACAGGCGCAAACTTACAACGAGCCAACCTCACAGGTGCAAACCTCACAGGTGCAAACCTCACAGGTGCAGACCTCACGGGTGCAAACCTGAACTCGGTAAACCTCACTAAAGCCTGTTTATTTGATGCTATCTTAGATACAGCTGACAAAGAACTGGCTGCTGTTCATGGTGCTTTGTTCCTGAAAGATGAATTTCCTACCATCACAACTGTACTCTCTCACGAAGCCACAGTTAACCATGTTGAAAATGCACCCTATGAAGCAGAAACACAGATTTGGATATCCAACACCTCAGACACCCTACAGATAGAAACAGCCGAAGGTATACCAACTTTACCCTATGACGATGATGAATACGTCAAAGCCGAAACGCTAATTGGTGGGGGGGAATAGGAGACGCGGGGACGTGGTGACGAGGGGACGCGGTGAAAAGAGACACGGGGAAGCGGTGACGCGGTGACGCGGTGAAAAGAGACACGGGGACTCGGTGACGCGGTGACGCGGTGAAAGAAATACAAAGAAAGACTAAGTAAATTCTCCCCTCTCCCCTCTCCGTGTCTCCCCTCTCCGCGTCTCCCCTCTCCGCGTCTCCCCTCTCCTCTCGGCATTTCCCTCATCTCCCCATCTCTACCTCCTGTGGGTGACGATAGCCATAAAAGTTAATAGTATAACTAGATATTTTTACACCAGTTTTTTCCTCAACTTGGCGTAGAACTTCCTCTGGTAGTTCAATATGCACATCCACAATTTGATTTGTATCTAGACAGTTGACATGGCTGTGGGCATCACTGATGTTACCGTATAAACGACCATCACAATGCTCGATACACTCGATGATACCTTGACTAGACAGGGCTTCTAAGTTTTGATAAACAGAAGTGTGACCAATATCTTTCCCTTGTTGGTTGAGGCGATCGTAAATCTCTCTTGCAGAAAGATGTTCGTTAGCTTGCCAAAGTAATTCTAGAATAAACCGACGCTGACGACTAACACGCATACCTAGTGTTTGACACCGATCTAGAGCGTCTTCTAGAGAACGAATTGGTTTGGTAGAAATCGCTTGCTTTTGCATATTTCAGTTTTTTAACTGTTGGGATATTTGTCCCTGATTTTGTTTATTGGATATTTTTATCTGCAAGGATATTTCATAGCATTTTTAGCCCTGCCTGTGTTGTTGCTGGCGAGCTTTCAAAAAAGCACAGGTTGGGATAATTTTCTTTTTTAGCTTGCCGATAGTTGCGTTGACACACCTTAATCTAAAACAAACTCATAACTACTTTAGCTTGAAATGGCTGTAAATGTCTACTTGATGATAGGTGGGCAAATTCCCAACTATGTTGTTACTGACTAGGGTATAAAAATTTATTTAGTAGCTAATTGAATGATGATCAAATGCAGGAGTGGGGCTAATTGCCCAGAAAATTAATTCTTTTTGGAGATATTTAGTAATAATCCTCACATTTTATACATTCGAGACAATTTGTAGAACTTTGATAAAAAAACTTAATAATACCAGTAAAAAGATAAGTAATATTGATGAGCAAAATTTGACTTGATTGTGGCTCTTAACCATCCAAGATGGCAATATATCTGCTAGTGTGAATTGTCGGACTTACTGTTGAGCAATCAAGAAAGTAGCTACTCTATCCATGACGATCGCTATCACCATCAATCAAGAATCTATCAATACTTTAGACCTTTCACCTGCTACCACGGTGATTGAACCATTGCTACAAGGCAATATTATTCAACACGAACAACAAATACAATTTACTATTAACTACGAACGGGAACCTGGTGATCCAAGGGAACTACCAGAAATTCCAGAGATCAGATTGTGGTTTGTACGTCTAGATGCTAGATATCCCTGGTTGCCATTTTTACTAGACTGGAAAGCTGGCGAACTAGCACGTTATACTGCAATGCTAGTGCCTCATCAATTTAGTGCTAAAGAAGGTATCCAGTATAACCCTGAAGCCTTAGAAATTTATTTGATGCACAAAATTTTTATTCTTAATGACTGGTTACAAAAAAAAGCTATCCCTAGCCAATCTCGGCTGAAATCTTTAGCGCAAGTTTTAGGTTATGAATTAGATGATGGTTTTTTTGCCATGATTGAAAAAAATTAGGGTTAATCAAAATTCAGGAGTCGTGACAGAAATCACAATTTAACAGTTCAGGAGAGCATAAGCTTACTTACAAGCCTGTTAACGTTTTTTGAATAAGTATTTATCCCAGTTAAGTTACTGTTTTCTGGAAATGCTAAAGCTTTGATGATTAATACACTTCAAAATGGCGACATATTAAAGCAGGGGAATGCTGGTCAAGTCCTACCTTCCCAATTTTGAATTTTGAATTTTG
>DATGXQ010000559.1:0-2876 GCA_035298905.1 Nostocaceae cyanobacterium
GGTTGGGTTGAGGAACAAAACCCAAAGTTGACAAAGGTTTGTTGGGTTTCACTTCCCTACGGGACGCGGAAGCGAACGTTCAACCCAACCTACTAAATACCATTTAGCATAAAAGGAACGGTAGAGCCGAAAAAATATAAAATTCACAATCCTCAATTCAAACTTGACAGATTAGGAGTCAAAGCCACTTGCGGTTAGAGTTGTAATTTTCAGTCTGCTGTAAGAAACAAATTTTTTAGGAAGGCTGAGTATTTTTTTGATTGGGGTTAATTTCGGGAAAAATTAAAGTCCAATTTTTGGGGTCATTAAGTTGAAAGTATAACCCTTTGAGAATTAACTGAATGGCGGTTCTGGTGCGGATATAATCTTTGACTAAATAGGTTCTTGGTTCGGCAAAAACCCCATCAAAATATTGTCTGTCACCGAAAGGACGAGAACATTTAGGATCAATATCTTTGACTGATAAAATAAAAAATGGTGTTTGTTTGTATTGCTCAGGAACCATAAAAATTCCATAGACATGATGCTCACCCAGCCAAGGTTGAACTACGACTTTAGTAGCTGAAACTGCAAATTTAGGAGTTTTTTTGGCTAGAAAGGCAGTTGCACTACAATTAGAATCATTGACAGTAGGCCATTGACGGATAGTAATCAGTAGCGATAACAAAAATACTAAAGAATAAATTAATAGACGACGCATAAGGGTAATTCAAAATTCAAAATTCAAAATTCAAAATTCAAAATTAATTTATGAGAATTTTTTCAGTGTTTAAGTAATCAGGCAGAATAAATTACACAAATTCTTTTACTGTTCCCTGTTCCCTGTTCCCTGTCTCCATATGTGAATTTAATTTTGCACGACTGCTTATAAGTTGACATTTGTTACCTTCTTTTATTGCAGTGTTATAAGAATTTAAAATTTGTGAAAAATGAATTCTTACAATTTAATAGAGAATTTAATTGCTTTTTGTGGTTAGGAATACCAACTTTGAGATATAGCAATTCTCAATCTGATGTAAAGAGTCGCAACAATATATCTGTTATCTGTTCCCTAGCCAAAAAAACAAATATTCGCTATATTCCCCTCAGCAGAGATTGAGTGATAAAAATTCATGGCTAAGAACTGGAGAAGTCTAAAGATAGTTGCGAGTTCTGTGGGGGCGATCGCCAACGGCGGGCTTTTAGCCATCGCTATTTCGCAGCTGTTGGGAATCAATAAGCCTGTCCAAGCGGCTGAAACTGTAGTTGTACGTTTTGGCCCCTTTGCAGAATCAACTTCTTTAGCTGAGTTGCGAAGGTCGGCGGAAACTGGGGAGTTACCAAAGGGTCTGGAACTTTTTACCAATAGATTATCCGAACAACAGCGCCAAATGTTCATTCAAGGGATCAGAACCAAAATTCCCCTGAATACCGTGACTTTGAGTCGGTTACTCAATACTCAAATTGGTAATCTGATTCTCAGTGATATTTCTAAGGCTTTTGACCGTAAGGATGGGGCGGGAGTCCAAGCACTCAGAGCCGGAATAGTGTTAGGTTCTACATATCCAGATGGGTTATCTGTGCTGAATTTTATTGCTGCTTATCCCAGTAAACAATTAGAACTGGATTTAGCACAGGCTTTAGGGATAGCACAAAGTTTAAATGCTGGTTTTTGGCGCACACAACAATTTATGTTGGCGATCGCTCCACCTGCAAATTTACCACCAGTTTCTCTCCCTTTTAATCCTACTCAACCAGGTAGCGCCAAAGTAGAAGTTTCTAACCTGGATTTTACCGACAAAGCCCGTAATCGTACCATTCCTGTTGATATTTATTGGTCAACTGCTAATACTCCCGATAAACCTTTGATTGTTTTTTCTCATGGTTTGGGTTCTTCTCGTAGTGACTTGCGTTATTTAGCCGAACATTTGGCCTCTTATGGTTATGTAGTTGCTGCTGTAGAACATCCTGGTAGCAATCAGCGAAATACAAGCTTAGGTATTGCAGGTTACAATGAAATTCTTAAACCCCAAGAATTATTAGAACGTCCGCGAGATATTAGTTTTGTTTTAGATCAGTTAACCCAAATTAATCAAACAGCTAATAATCAACTACAAGGTAAACTGGCGACTCAAAAAGTGATGGTTGTTGGTTATTCTTTTGGCGGTGGTACAGCTTTAGCCTTAGCTGGGGGAGAATTTCAACTAGAGTTCCTCAAGGATCGTTGTACACGTAATTTAACTACTTTGAGTTTAGGGCAGTTTGCTCAGTGCGTGTCTAAAGGTTTACCAGAAAATAACTATCAATTACGGGATGAAAGAATTAAAAGTGCGATCGCTCTTAACCCTACTACATCATTAATATTTGGTGAAAATGGTTTAACAAAAGTACAAGTTCCTACGCTCATTTTTACAAGTTCCGCAGATAAAATCACCACAGCTTTAAAAGAGCAAATTATTGGTTTTACCAAAATACCGACACAAAAATGGTTAGTCGGTGCAATTGGTGGTACTCATTTAACGGTCAAAGACCCCAGCACAATTTTCAACAAACAAGGACAACCAAATATACCTTTAACTGATGGAGAAGTAATCGGAGAAAAAGCTAAGGATGTGCGTAATTTTGTGAAAGCAGTCACCTTAGCTATGGCTGCACAACTAACACCAGAAGCCAGTAAATATGCTGTTTTTCTTACTCCTAATTATGCTCAAATCTCTTCAAATTCCGTCTTTCCATTTCGCATTTTGACAGAAATTCCCCCTGAAGCTTTGGAATCACTTAGACGTTAATCAAGCAGAATTCAGGAGTCAGGAGTCAGGAGTCAGGAGTCAGAATTCAGGAGTCAGGAGTTAGGAGTTAGGAGTCAGAATTCAGGAGTCAGGAGTCAGAATTCAGGA
>DATGXQ010000560.1:0-2437 GCA_035298905.1 Nostocaceae cyanobacterium
GAACAGGGAACTCTTAACAGGGAACAGTAAAAGAATTTGTGTAATTTATTCTGCCTGATTACTTATTAATGACAATTGGTACTGGGAAGACGAAAGTTGGTGTTCGGAACATGAAAGTTGGTGTTCGGAACATAAAAGTTGGTGTTCGGAAGACGGAAACTTCACCTTTGAACATGAAAGTTGGTGTTCGGAACATGAAAATTGGTGTTCGGAAGACGGAAACTTCACTTTTGAACATGAAATATCAGGACAAGGCAGTGCCTTGTCCCTACGGGATTTGCATCCAAACCAAAAATGTCATCAAAAATTATGATTTTGTGGTGTCAATTAACCTGTGATTTTGCCGGTGAGGGGTGAACTGGCGCTGGCATATTCTTTGATGGGCATTCTGCCGGCTAGATATGCCAACCGTCCGGCGATGGCGGCTAGTTTCATGGCTTGGGCCATGGCGGGGGCATTTTGGGAAAGGGCGATCGCACTATTTATTAATAAGGCATCTGCACCTAATTCCATGGCTTGGGCTGCTTCGGAAGGCGCACCAATGCCGGCATCTACTACTACTGGTATTTTGGCATTCTCAATAATAATTTGAATATTGGCAATGGTTTTTAATCCCTGTCCTGAACCAATGGGAGAGGCTAAGGGCATAACGGTAGCACAGCCGGCTTCTTCTAATCTTTTGGCTAACATTGGGTCAGCATTTATATAAGGTAAAACGGCAAAACCTTCTTTAACTAATTGTTCTGCTGCTTGTAATGTGCCAATGGGATCAGGTAATAAATATTTGGGGTCGGGGATGACTTCTAATTTGATAAAGTTATTATCTTCTTGTCCTAATAATTTGGCCATTTCTCGCCCTAATCTCGCTACGCGAATCGCTTCTTCGGCAGTTTGACAACCGGCGGTATTCGGCAACATCCAAATTTTATTCCAGTCTAATGCTTCGGCTAAACCTTCATGTCCAGGGGCTTTGGTTTGTACTCTTCTGACTGCGACGGTGACAATTTGACAACCACTAGCTATTACACTTTGCTGCATTTCTTCAATGCTGCGATATTTCCCTGTGCCTGTCATTAACCGCGATTGAAAGGCTTTACCAGCAATGATTAATTCTGAATCTTGAATTATATTTTCTATAATTTCTGGAGTTTGAGGAGTTAATTCTTGATATTCTTTGTGGATAAAATTGGCGGGATGGGTGAGCATGGATGTGGTAGATGACTGAGTTTGAAAACGGGAAAAATGAAAATCAGCTAATAAAGGATCTACTTTATTTTGAGTTATTAAATCAGCAATAATATTGGCGGTAATTGGTGTAAGTAAAATCCCATTACGATAATGACCAGTAGCTAAAGTTAGATTTTCACAATGGCTAGAACCTAAAATTGGTAATTCGTCGGGGGTGGCTGGACGAAAACCCCACCACATCTCTTGAATGGGATAATTTTCTAATTGGGGAAACAGGCGAATAGCGGCTTGGAGTAAATTATTAATGCCTTTGGGGGTATTGTGGGGAGTAAAGCCGACATCTTCACTGGTTGCACCTAAGATAATTGTTCTATCTCTTCTCGGCACAATATAAATATTTTCACCAAATAATACCCTAGTTAAAGGTAATTCGGGGATGGAATCGGGAACTTTTAACCGCAACATTTGACCTTTGCGGGGAAATACAGGTAAAGGTAATAGTTGATTAGTCCAAGCACCAGTAGCTAAAACATAATGTTCCGCCCTAATTAAGCCTACATTAGTTTGAACGCCAATAACTTTTCCTTGCTGTTGGGCGATCGCTTCTACTGTAATTCCCGTTTTGATTTCTACACCCAAATTTTCCGCCGCAGTCCGCAAAACTTGGGTTAAAGCTTGGTTATTTACTTGACCATCTTCAGGATACCACCAGCCACCAACCACTTCTGCTCCCAATCCCGGTTGATATTGGTGAATAGCATCTTGATCTAACCAAAAAGCTGGAGACTCGCGGGAGGAGGGAGATAAACAAGTGTGACTGGTAGTAGGTTGCTGATAAATTGGTGCTAAGATGCCGCTAGGCCAATAACCTGTATTTAAACCAGTTAGTTCTTCCAGTTTTGCTGTCCAATCTGCATATAAAGCACGCGATCGCCAACACAAAGACAACATCGCCCCATTGGTGATATTTTCCGCGTCTGGTGCTAACATTCCCGCCGCCGCCAGGGAAGCAGCCGTTTGGAAATCTCGACACAGCACGGTACTATTAACACCCCGTAACTTGAGTTCAATGGCGATCGCTAAACCGATGACACCACCGCCAATAATTAAAACGTCACTAGCCATTAGTAATTTTTTTGTTATGAGCAACTTATAGTTAGTTCAATAACTAATTACAAACTACTTATAGCAAGAACTGATCACTCATAGCGAGGGTGTGGGGAGGTGGGGAAGTGGGGAAGTGGGGAGA
>DATGXQ010000561.1:0-5985 GCA_035298905.1 Nostocaceae cyanobacterium
CATCTCCCCATCTCCCCATCTCCCCACCCCCTCATCCCTCTCCCCTCTCCGCGTCTCCGCGTCTCCCCTCTAACCACCACCTACAATGGTGACAACTTCCAAGCGATCGCCATTTTCTACTTTGGTTTCTGACCAAAACTGTCGGTGTAAAATTTCACCGTTGTACTCCACTGCGACTAAACGGGGATTAAAACCTAACTGTTGGAGTAGTTCTGGTAAAGGGGTTTGTAAGGAACATTGATGAGTTTCCCCGTTTACTTGCAAGCTAATTTGATTGGACATATTCTAATTTGATGTAAAAGGGGTTTTTACTTGTTGACTGGTTGTACTCGATGGAGTTGAGACAGAAGATATTGTGTAACTAAAGTGGGTTGTTCTGCTTTCATAATCGCCCTAACTACACAAATTCTGGTAGCTCCTGCATTGATCACTTCGTTGATATTATTAGTATCTATGCCACCAATGGCAAACCAAGGGATATGACAGTTTTTAGCTACATAGCTGACATATTCTAGGGTAGCTGCTGGTTTATCGGGTTTGGTGGGTGTGGGATAAACGGGACCGACACCGATATAATCTGGATTTTGAGCGATCGCTGCTTGCATTTCTTGGGGATTGGTGGTGGAAAGCCCGATAATTTTTTGTGGACCGAGTAACTGTCGGACTACAGATACAGGTAGGTCTTTTTGTCCGACGTGTACCCCGTCAGCATCTACAGCTAAAGCAATATCAGGTCGATCGTTAACGATAAATAAGGCGTTATACTTATGGCATAATTGACGCAGTTTCCTGGCCGTTTCTAAGCGATCGCTATCATCACCTTCTTTTTCTCGATACTGAACTAGAGTTAAACCACCTTTTAAAGCTTCTTCGACCGTATCAACAATATTTCCTTCTGGGGATGTGACCAAATATAAACGCGATCGCCACAATAATTGTTGACGTTCAAAGCCCAATAAGTTCGTTTCTAAAGTGTAAACTTGATAGCGCATCTGCTTAAAGCTTTTCCCCATTTCCGCATGATGCAGCTTGCCATATTCTTCTAGCACCCGCATTGCTTCTTGGACACGGGCAAAATTAGCATGTAATAATGATGCAATATCTGTGCGCTGTTCTTCCTGGGGATGGGTTAAATTAGTCCCAGGATCGCCTAAAGTATCTCTTGCAGCCCTTAATTCTGAAGTATGCCAACTGCCAATTTCTTGGCGCATTTGTTTACATTCGGCTGCAAATTGGGCATGATTTAAGCCAAACCGACACCATTCTTCAATGATTCGCAAACCTTCACGAGCGCGATCTAAATTAGCGTCTAAAATTCGGTGGATAACTTGTTGTGTCGGCTGTGTTTGGCTTTGGGCTGAGGCCATTACAACAACCCCATTATTAATGCTTTGATCGTAATAGCCAGCCTGTTTCATAAGTTCATCTTTAAAATTTTTACTTAACAATTTGTCTTAAAAATAGCCAATTAGTCAAGATGAGAGTAACATTATCGACATACTTGGGGTATGGGGTTGGAGGTGTGAGGTGACTTGCCCCCTTGTTTTCCCATTTCTAGAGGGTATCCTTATATATAAAAAACACCCAGGTTTTGCCGTCAAAGTATAAAAATTTATTGTATTTGTGGTAGGAGTGGTCTAAATGTTCATACCTCCTGGAGAAAAAGTTTCTGATCATCGGGCAATCATTTTACCAGTAAAGCCAGTTTGGCGAAAATTATCCACAAGTGTAGCATTACCGATTTCTATATTAAGTTTAACTATTGGCTTGGTGGGGACAACCTTCAATCGTGCTGTAGCGCAGGTTTATGTTGATCAACCTACAACCGCAAGTGAGAGGACGATCGCGCAAGTGAAGGTGCTATTTGTCAACCCCAGTCGGGGAGATGATCAAGCAGGAAATGGTAGCGATCGCACTCCCTATAAAACTATCACTCAAGCTTTACTCTTAGCACAACCAAATACGGTGATTATGCTTTCTCCAGGCAGATATAGCCGTGAAACTGGAGAAATATTTCCGATTATGCTCAAATCTGGTGTTTCCCTACAGGGAGATATCAGTAATAAAGGTCAAGGTGTAATCATTTCTGGGGGTGGGGAATTTCTCAGCCGCAATTTTGGTGGTCAGAATGTCGCTATTGTCGGGGCTAACCAAGCTAGTATCAAAGGTGTGACTGTCACCAATAGTAATGCGCGGGGTTATGGGATTTGGATAGAATCAACTAATACCCTAGTAGAAGAAAATACCTTTACAGGCAGTACCCAAGATGGAGTAGCGATCGCTGGTAGTGCTACCCCCAGTATTAACAAAAATTATTTTTATAGTAATGGTGCTAACGGCATCACCATTTCTGGTAACTCCCGGCCAGAAGTGCGAGAAAACGTCTTTCAACAAACCGGGTTTGGGATTAATATTGCCCAAAATGCCATGCCTGTAGTGGTAGGAAATCAAATTACAGGCAATAGGTCAGGAATAGTCGTTCAAGCTAACGCCCGCCCCGTTTTACGACAAAATCTGATTCAAGGCAATCGGGAAGATGGTTTAGTAATTATTGCCCAAGCCTTGCCAGATTTAGGGGATGCTAATAACCCAGGGCAAAATGAATTTAGAAGTAATAGCCGTTTTGATATTAATGCTAAAGCCGCTAAACAGTTAATTATGGCTGTGGGTAATAATTTAATGAGCGATCGCCTTGCTGGTAATGTAGATATTCAAGGTACAAGCGCACCCATAGCTAGAAATCCTACTCCACCCATAGCCAACGCACCCATAGCCCGAAATTTATCGAGAAGTTCTACTTTACCCATACCAGAAGTACCCACAGGTGGGGAAATTACCTTTAGCGCCCCAACTATTCCCCAAACTAACCGTTCTACAACAATCCTCACCAACAGAAACACCCGCCAAAGTCAACTCCCATCATTACCCAATAACTTAGCCCCCGCTAATGATCCCCAACAATTAAATTATGTGGAATTTACCGCACCACAAGCTACCCCATCTACACCCCAAGGTAATTTCACTAACTCAGGTAAACGTTACCGTGTGTACATTCCCGTAGCAAATGATCAACAACGGCAAATTGTCAAATCTATAATTTCTGATGCCTTCAATGCCACTTGGCAAGGTAAAAAAGTCATGCAGGTAGGCACTTTTAGCACTCAAGAAAACGCTAATGAAGTAGTACAACTTTTCACTAATCAAGGCTTAAGAGCGATCGTTGTCCCAGTTAAGTAGAGGTGAGGGGAGATGAGGGAGATGGGGAGATAGGGAGATGGGGAGATAGGGAGAGGGGAGAATTTTTTGTCTTTCTTTCTCCGCGTCCCCGTGTCCCCGCGTCTCCCCTGCCTCCTGCCCTTCGGGTTCGTCAGTCGCTCATGGGGGAAACCCCCTTGGCGTTAGCCTCTCCCTTTGGGAGAAGACCGCGCTGACTCACCTCCTGCCTCCTGCCTCCTAACTCACTGTCATCGCTTTGAGTTTAGATGTGAAAGACTCAGAGCGATCGCTCCTTTGGGGTGTAAACTGTCCAATTGGTGGATTATTGCTTGGTGCAGGTAATAAATGGGGTAATGGTGTTTGTGGTGGAGATATCGGCTTTTCAGTGACAGCAGTAGCAGTGGCTAACTCTCGTTTAGGATTAGTGACAACAAATGAAGGTTGTGCAGCAGTATAGCTGGGTATGCGTGTTTGCCGTTTGCCCTCTTCCTCTGAATTGGCTACAGATGGGGTTGGAGTATAACTTTCTTGATAATTATTAACTTTAGCAGGTGGTAATTGAGCCTTCTGTTCTCGTTCAACAGTCGCTGTGGGTTTGAATGCTGGTAAAGCCAGGGATGGTTTAACAGTCAGGCTTTCTGGGAACTTACTGCAAATCAAGCGCTCAAATTCCATATTGAAATGATAAAGTGCTTGTCCCCGTCGTTGCCAAAAGTTCAAGATTTGTTGTACCGATACAGCTTTGTAACGACCTTGATACAATGCTTCAATTACTGCTAAGTGTAGCCATTCAGTTGGGTACTCTTTTAGCCAACGGTTAACTAACTCACTGGCACTGTACCCACTGAGGTCAAAACTATAGTGAATTAATAAGTTAGCTGCCAATTCAGCAGAGGGATTCGGGGCTGTTGTCAACATGGGTTGCTATTTCCAGGCAATAGGTATCAACGGTTCACCCATCGCATATAGCCTAACGTCTTTTTGGCTACATGACCATCTTTTCATTAGCCACCAAGCCGCAGGTAATGTTTTTCATTCTACTTGCCAATTGCTTTTATGCAAAATAATTGGGGGGATTGGTGATTGGCGATTGGGGATTGGGGATTGGGAAGAGTAATAGTTATTGTTCTCCCTTATCCCCCTTATCTCCCCATCTCCCCATCTCCCCACCTCCCCATCTCCCCATCTCCCCTTCTCCCCTCTCTTCCTCCTCCCCTTACTCCGTCACTCCTTCATCCCTGGATGGGGAAACAACATCGGGTAAAGAGCGTTTGAATAAATAAAGCCAAACTAAACCAGCTAAACCAAAGCTGATTCCTGCTAAACTCACTACTTGGGCTATTCGCAGAAGACCTAGCATCAAGCTATCTGTGCGTAAACCTTCAATCCAAAAGCGTCCTATGCTGTATGCCACCCAGTAGATTAAAAATAATGTTCCTTCTTTTAAGCGCTGCTTGCTAGATACAGTACGGAAGAATAGGGTCAGCAGCAGGGTAAACACCATTAAATCCCATAGAGACTCATAGAGGAACGTCGGGTGGAAGTATTCAAAATTTTCAAATCCGGGTGGACGGTGATTGATGGGAATATATAACTTCCAAGGTAAATCTGTGGGAGCGCCAAAAGCTTCTGAATTGAAAAAATTTCCCCAGCGCCCGATCGCTTGCCCTAAAATTAGCGAAGGCGCAACTAAATCGGCTAATTGCCAAAAAGATATTTTTTTCAGTCTTGCAAAAATTAACGCTGCTATAATTCCGCCAATGATAGCCCCATGAATGGCTATTCCCCCTTGCCAGATAGCAATGATTCGTTCTGGATGCTTGGCATATTCTGGCCATTGAAATGCTACATAGTACAGTCGTGCTGCGGGAATAGCCCCAACCACTAGCCAAATCGACAAATCGCTGATTATATCTGGATTAATGTGACGGCGTTTTGCTAAATATTGGGAAATTCGTACGCCAAGTAACACAGCACTAGCAATTAACAAACCATACCAGCGAATAGCGATCGGCCCAATTTGTACCACAATTGGCCCAGGTGAAGTAAATTGGAACGCCAAAGGCAAAATAGATAAATCCATTACCATGCAAAATAACCCAAGTTTTAATTAACTACTCACGCATTTGACGCTGTACATCACCAAAGGACAATCATCAAGCATTAATAATTAAAGATGCTGCTGGTTGATGTTCAGTTGAGCATGATTTTGTCTGACCACAACAATTGACTTTAACACCCTTAATCAGTAGCACAAGATGTTAAATTTGAGAAAGCTAAGATAAATTTGGTCTATATAATCACCTAAATAAACTTTAGATGTATTTGGAATTGTGATTGCTATTTATCCCGGCAGTTTTGACCCCATTACCTTGGGACACCTAGATATCATCCAACGCAGCAGTAGGCTGTTCGAGCGGGTGATAGTCGCTGTGCTGCGAAACCCTAATAAAACACCACTGTTTACGGTACAGCAAAGGTTAGAACAGATCCGTCGATCTACAAAACATTTACCCAATGTTGAAGCAGATAGTTTTGATGGTCTGACCGTTAACTACGCCTATAAACGGCAAGCACAAGTTTTACTCCGGGGTTTGAGAGCAGTTTCTGATTTTGAAATTGAGCTACAAATGGCTCACACTAATAAAACTCTTTCTACTCAAATCGAAACTGTTTTTCTGGCCACCTCAAACGAGTATAGTTTCTTAAGTAGTAGTGTAGTAAAAGAAATTGCCAGGTTTGGTGGCTCTATTGATCATCTTGTCCCCC
>DATGXQ010000562.1:0-5384 GCA_035298905.1 Nostocaceae cyanobacterium
GGGGGGAAGGGAAATAGAAGGTAAAGTGCAAGCAGAATCGCCTGAGTGAATCCCCGCTTGTTCGATGTGTTCCATGATGCCACCGATTACTACTCTACCAGTTTGATCGGCGATCGCATCTACGTCTACTTCAATGGCATTTTCTAGAAACTTATCAATTAAGATGGGGTGGTCTGGTTCTACCTGTACCGCAAAGGTCATGTATCTTTCTAACTCTGCGTCCGAGTAAACAATTTCCATTGCCCTACCACCTAAGACGTAGCTAGGACGCACTACCACCGGATAACCAATGCGTTTAGCCACTATTAAGGCATCTTCATAACTGCGGGCAATACCGTTGGGCGGTTGGGCAATATTTAACTGTTTAAGTATCTTTTCAAACCGTTCTCTGTCTTCAGCAGTATCAATAGAATCGGGAGAAGTCCCCCAAATTTGGGGGATTGGTGATTGGTGATTGGTGATTGGTGATTGGGAGGAGTCTTCTTCGGCTGTGCTTTCCCCTGTTTCCCTGTCAGAGTTTCTTTGTTGGAGATATTGTTGTAAGGGAAGGGCTAATTTTAACGGAGTTTGTCCACCAAATTGCACAATGATTCCTATGGGGTTTTCGGCTTCGATGATGTTGAGGACATCTTCTTTGGTTAACGGCTCAAAATACAAGCGATCGCTGGTATCGTAATCTGTAGAAACTGTCTCTGGGTTGGAGTTAACCATTATTGTTTCATAATCTGCATTCTTCAAGGCGTATGCAGCATGACAACAACAGTAATCAAACTCTATCCCCTGGCCGATGCGGTTTGGACCTCCCCCTAAAATCATCACTTTAGATTTAGTTGAGGGTAAAACTTCCGTTTCTTCCTCGTAGGTGGAATAGTAGTAGGGGGTAAAGGCTTCAAACTCTGCCGCGCAGGTATCAACAGTTTTATAAACTGGAATCACCCCCAACTGTTGACGGTAAGCCCTGACCTCATCTTCACTGGTTTTGGTCGCAAAAGCAATTTGCCGATCGCTAAATCCTTCCCGCTTCACCTCATACATTTGGGCTTTGGTTAGCTGTTTGAGCGGTGTGCGCTTCAAAAATCTTTCTACTTCCAAGATTTGCTGCAACTTATCCAAAAACCAAGGATCGATTCCTGTCAGTTCATAGATTTCCTCATTACTAATGCCCAACTGCATAGCGTGACGCACGGCAAAAATACGGTCAGGGTTGGGAGTACGCAATAAAGCCCTAGTTTGTTCACCACTGGGTAACTTTTCTGGTTTATCACATCCCCAACCAGCCCGACCAGTTTCTAAGGAACGTAAGGCTTTTTGGAAAGATTCGTTAAAAGTCCGGCCGATCGCCATTGCTTCCCCGACGGATTTCATCTGGGTAGTTAGCACCGGTTCAGAACCAGGGAACTTCTCAAAGGCAAAGCGGGGGACTTTTGTCACCACATAATCAATAGTTGGTTCAAAGGATGCAGGAGTTTTCTTGGTAATATCATTTTTAATTTCATCCAAGGTATAACCCACCGCTAACTTAGCCGCCATTTTAGCGATCGGAAATCCTGTTGCTTTAGAAGCTAAAGCCGAACTGCGGGAAACGCGGGGGTTCATTTCAATGACCACCACATCCCCATTTACCGGATTAACCGCAAACTGAATATTAGAACCGCCGGTTTCCACCCCAATTTCCCGAATAATCTTAATCGCCATGTCGCGCAGACGTTGATATTCTTTGTCAGTCAGGGTTTGGGCAGGGGCGACAGTGATAGAATCCCCGGTATGAATGCCCATCGGGTCGAGGTTTTCAATTGAGCAGATAATTACCACATTATCCGCCAAATCCCGCATCACTTCTAACTCGTATTCTTTCCAACCCAACAGAGATTGGTCAATCAGGATTTGGGATACAGGGCTGGCATCAATCCCTACCTGTGCCATCACTTCAAATTCTTCCTGGTTATAGGCAATACCGCCTCCAGTTCCCCCCATTGTGAAAGCAGGACGGATAATTAGAGGATATGTACCAATACGTTGAGCGATCGCTTTTGCTTCTTCTAAAGTTGAGGCTGTACCACTAGGGCAAACTTTCACCCCAATCTTAGCCATTGCTTCATTAAACAGTTTTCGGTCTTCCGCTTTTTCGATCGCTGGCAGTTTCGCGCCAATCAGCTCTACATTGTATCTTTCCAAAACACCATTTTTCGCCAAAGCCACAGCTAAATTTAAGGCAGTTTGTCCCCCCATCGTCGGCAGGATGGCATCTGGACGTTCTTTAGCCACAACTTTTTCTACTAACTCTGGTGTCAGTGGTTCAATATAAGTGCGATCGGCTGTTTCTGGGTCAGTCATGATCGTCGCTGGGTTAGAATTTACTAACACCACCTCATAACCCTCTTCTCGCAATGCTTTACAAGCTTGAGTACCAGAATAGTCAAACTCGCAAGCTTGACCAATCACAATGGGGCCAGAACCGAATAACAAAATTTTGCGGATATCATCACGGCGGGGCATAGTCTTTACCTTAGAAGTGGAAAAATACAAATCCTGAATATTTTACGGCTCTGTATCTGTTGTCATCCTATTTATTATCTCCCTTCAGGCAAGGCACAAAAAACAAGGCTAGGGGAAAACGGGGAAAATGAGGCAGTTAAAATAATACTTTATTTAACTAAAATCAAGTAAATATACAGAAACTTCTTGCCTAATGTCCTAGAATGCGTATTATGTAAAAAAAATTTGGGATACGCAGTTTGCTTTGCCTGAACATGAGGTAAAAACTTAAGACCCAAAGCTATTTTATACCGATTCGCTCAAAGAATGTAACATAAGTAAACCGACAAACCCTGATAAAATCTTACATTCTCAATTTTGAATTTTGTTGGCGAAGCCTTGCCCAAGGCTATTTTGAATTTTGAATTGGTATTACTGGTGACTTTTGAGTGTTGCATTTTGCTGTAAGTTCTACAGGTTAAATTTATGCTATCTAAATACAACTTTGCCGATGCTCAACGATTGTTAATCAAACCGTTTGAGAGACTCTGGTTTGTCATTATTTTTATACTTGCTACAAGTTTGAGTAGAGTAGCTGCTGATTTTATTTGCTCACAACCAGCTTTTGACTTGCTCTTAGAACAAAATCCCATTCAACATGGCATTGCGACTGGAATCATTACCGGAACGTTTATAGGTGCTTTTCAATGGCTAGTTCTGCGTAGGTATATACCAGATTGGAAATGGATTTTAGTAACAAGTGTCAGCTCCATCTTTGCCATAACTCTCCAAGCTGCTCTAAGTATGTGGGGGCGATCGCTTTTTTCCTCTTTTTCCCCTAGCCAAGCTTCTAATACGGACATGACCTTATTTGTGCTGGTACAAATCAGCTTTGGAATGGGAATAACTATTATCAATGGATACCTACAGTGGTTTGTTATCCGCCCATACGTGATTAAAGCCAAATGGTGGATTTTTCTACCTTTGCTTACAGTCCTAGCAGTGGGGATTTCAATGTCTTTGTTATATTTCAGTACTATTAACAGTAGTATTATATTGAGATTTAACAGATACATTCTTCAGCTAACCATACTGGGAGCGGCTCAAGCCGTCGGTTTTTGCATCCTCAAGAAAAAATCTGCTACTGAAGACAATTTACTTCAGTCCCCCCTGGCTTTAGCCCCTGATATTGTCAACTACTGGGATATTCAGAAATTAGAAAAAAAGCTGTATGCGAGTCTTTCCAAGAAATGGGGGACAGATTTAAGCACATCCAGAGGAGAACTAACCTACCTTGTTGGAGTCAACCGCAGTGGTGTCATCATTTCCTCTGAACCGATGAATCATGCTTCAGCAGATAACATTCATCAAACTCCACTACCTGAATTAATCAGCAATTCTAGCTCTGCTGCCTTGGAAGCCGAACATCTGACAAGTTTAGCCAAATTTCAAGTTGTGTTTATTCCACCCGCTAAAATTCAAATTTACTCTTGGCGAGGAATTCCGCTAATTTGGCTGGGAATAACTGTTTATGTAGCAATTATTGTAATAAGCCTTTTGGCTGCACGATTGCTGCCTTATTTGCCCTTTTTACAGGGATGACTTGAGTTGAGTTAATTGGACTTAATCAAGTTTTCCTGGTTTTGATTGCCAATAAGGGAAGAAAGAGAAGGGGATGGGAGGAGATGGAAGATTTTTTCTGTCTGGAGCGTCTTTGCGTCAGAGCGTACCTGTGTCCCTCTGCTCAGTTAAGAGTCCCCAATCGCTACCAACTATTTAGCTTATTGGCAACTGCATTAGGATACATTTTATTTTTTATTCTGTATTTTTTGCCAAAAACTTTTATTTACTCAGTCAAATTAAATAAGATTTATTTGCAATAACTCGACGGCAAAGATCCGAAAAATATATTTCGTGTTTATGAATAATTGCTCTTGGAGTATATTTAGTTAATAAAAATAATTTTTAATTACCAATCTGCTAGAAAGCGGAAATTGAATTATTAATTAAATTGAAATTGATTTTATGTCAGCATAAAAAAAGCAGAAAGATATTAATTCTTCTTTCTGCAAACAAATTTGAATTTTTAAACGCGATGAATGCTATTTTTTAGTAACTCTTGAATTAGCCTAGAAATAGATTTCACTCATCTTAGTTTGGAGCAGCTTGAACAAAGCCCAATGTTAAACTATCTTTAGCTAAGAAGTGAGCTAAATGAAAAGCTCTTTCTTCAGTTTTGAGCAGAATCTTTTCGTAGAGATAACGTGTAGCTCTATCGCCCAAACTCTCTGCCTGAGCGGCTTGACGACGAATTACACCAATAATTGCTTGCTCTGCTGCTAAGTCATTTTCTACCATTTTACGGCTAGAATATACGCCATCTACTTCTTGTTCAAAGCAGGTTAATTCAGCCAATTTACTGAAAGTAGCGGCAGGTACACCACCTAAACCATTGAGGCGTTCGCCAATTTCATGAATGTGATCTTGAACTTCTTGATAGCTGGAGTTAAAGAATTCGTGCAGTGAGTAAAACTCTGCTCCTTCAACCACAAAATGATGCTTTTGGTATTGCAAAGCTAAAGCTTGAAAACTGGCTAATACAACGTTAAACCCTTCTATTACTGGCGCGGTGACACTGCGATCCAGCAATACAGGATTATCATATACCTGACCAAAGTTCTGTAATAAAGTTTGAGTATCAGACATTGTTCTCCTCGCTTTTTAGCAGTCAGACTTTTTAACCGCTTGGTCTCTATATCTTAACATCGAAAAATCTGAAAGCAAGCTAATTAAACATTACATAATTTTGCATTTTTTATAGGTAGATGACTGGGGGGATGAGGGAAACACGGAGACGCGGGGTTCGCGTAGCGTCTCCGCAAGGAGAGGGGAGAGGGGAGACACGGTGT
>DATGXQ010000563.1:0-3025 GCA_035298905.1 Nostocaceae cyanobacterium
AGCTATTGGGGTGATGCTTTCCACAACACAGCGAACGGAGAAATTCTTGATTTGACAAGCATTCTGATTCCTGAACGGCAGTTGCTCCACTTGGGGAAACCCCAAGACCGCACTGCCTCCTCCTGACTCCTGAATTCTTACCTCAAAATTAGGCATTAACATACTTTTTGTATTTAGCAAAGAGGGGTTTTACCCATAAAATTTTGCTCAATAAATTGCTACTTATGATACATTTTTGTGCCTAATTATTAGAGAGTCTAAAAAGAGGTAACTTGCTCAAATTTTATGTTGAGTCGCAGGCTACCATTTGGGATAACTAAAGTAAAATTTTATTTCTAATAGTATGATTATGAATTATTCTGTGTATCGTAACATTGCTGTTACAACTTTGGCATTGTCGCTAGTAGGATTGATGGCGGGATGCTTAGAAATGAGCGTATCTTTTAATTCGGATGAACCAGAAGCTACTGCTGTTACATCTACAGAAACTTCTACCTGGCAAAGTACAAACTCTAAGGCTGTTGTGCCGAAAACAGAAAATTCTGCACCTCAAAACCCAGCAGAAAAAAATAATCAAAAAGATACATCTTCCGCTTTAGCAGATCAAGTGATTACAGGTAATAAAACTAAACCGCCTGGAATTTTAAGGATGAGCAATCAAACAAATCAACCTGTGCGGTTAGCTTTATTAGCAAGAAAGTCAGCAGGAAAAAACGCTAATGCTGGTAAAGCTAAAGATAATATTCCTGCACATTGGGATTTTGCACCCCAAGAAGGTAGTGAGAAAGGGCTACTATTATCTTTACCTCAAGGCAATTTAAAGTTAGAGAAGGGAGATATTTTAGTAGCTTTTGCTCAAGATGGTTCTCGTCGCTACTGGGGGCCTTATGTTGTCGGTGAGACTTCTACACCTAAATGGGATGCCCAAATGAAGGAATGGCAGTTGGTGCTAAAGGACTGAAGCAGGGGTGCAGGGGAGAAAAGAACAAAATTTACCTAGTCCCCAATACCCAATACCCAATACCCCATCTTTGAGAACAAAATCTATTTTCCTAGCGACTATTGACTAGCGACAGCTGATTGTTAACTATTGTTTAGTAACAAGACACGAATTAGCGTGTCTCTAGGAATGGATTCATGAGGCTAAAATTAACTGCTCCCCCTGTTGTTGTGCAATGGTTCAATGATTTAGAACAGCGTCCTACTTTGGCTGTGGCTGTATCAACCCTCTGGCTACTGCTAATCGGTGCGATCGCTTATCTGTGGAATTTGGGCAATATTGGCTTGATTGATGAAACTGAACCATTGTTTGCGGAAGCTTCTCGGCAAATGTTGGTAACAGGTGACTGGATCACGCCGTTTTTTAATGGGGAAACTAGATTTGATAAACCGGCTTTAATTTATTGGTGTCAAGCGATCGCCTATGCCATCTTTGGTGTAAATGAGTGGGCTGCGCGTCTTCCCTCTGCACTAGCAGCTATGGGTGTGAGTGCTTTAGCTTTCTATACTCTCTACTGGCATTTTGCCCAAAAGGATCAATTAGCAGGGACTAATAACCCGATTCGTCGTTACATTACATCTGGTATTGCTTCAGCAATCATGGCATTCAACGCGGAAATGATTGTTTGGGGCAGAGTTGGTGTTTCAGATATGTTACTCACCGGCTGTATAGCATCGGCTTTGTTATGTTTCTTTTTGGGATATGGAACAAATTCAAAGTTAGTAAATCAAGGTTCAATCTTACCTAATAAATGGTATTTAGCTTGTTATGTTTTGCTGGCGGCGGGAATTTTAACTAAGGGTCCCGTAGGCATTGTTTTACCAGGAATAATTATTTTGGCCTTTGTGTTGTACTTGGGCAAATTCTGGGAAATGTGGCGAGAAATGCGCCCAATTTTGGGAATGTTGATAGTTTTAGCTTTATCAATTCCTTGGTATGCTTTAGTAATTTGGCGCAACGGCTGGAATTTTATCAATGCTTTTTTTGGTTATCATAACATAGAGCGATTTACAGAAGTAGTTAACGGCCATTCAGCACCTTGGTTTTTTTACTTTCTGGTGGTGTTGTTAGGATTTGCGCCCTATTCAGTGTTTATTCCCGCCGCAATTGTGAGGCTCAAATTTTGGAGGCGATCGCACTGGCGCAATCAAGAACGCTCCCAACAACTGGGTTTATTCGTCTGTTTTTGGTTTTTGGGTGTGTTTGGCTTTTTTACGATCGCTGTCACTAAACTTCCTAGTTATGTGTTGCCTTTAATGCCAGCCGCCGCCATTTTGGTAGCATTATTGTGGAGTGACCTTTTCCCCAATCCCCAGGCGGAAAATACTACCCCAGCAACAAATTCTCTCGGTCTTTTGCGTGTCAGCAGTTGGGTAAATGTTGGATTTTTAACGGTTATATCAGTAGCACTATTTAACCTTTCTCACCTAGTGGGACCCGATCCCGCCGCACCAGATTTGTATAGACAGATCCAAGATGCAGGTTTACCCACTATTGGGGGAGTAATTTGGCTGTCAGGTGCTGTGATTATCGCCGCTTTAATTTTGAGTCGTCACTGGCGTGCGATTATTGGCATTAATACGGTAGCGTTTGTGGCATTTTTAATACTGACAGTCATGCCAGCTTTGTTCTTCATGGATGCCCAACGCCAGCTACCATTAAGAGAATTATCAGCAGTGATAGTGCAAGAACAACAACCCAATGAAGAATTAGTGATGGTGGGTTTTAAAAAGCCAACAGTAACTTTTTACACTCGAAAAAAAGTTAATTACTTGGCGCGGATAGATAGCAGCAAACAGGCTTTAGAGTACATTCAACAGCTAACTGCCCAAACAGTAAAACCGCCCTCACTGTTGATTTTGGCAGAACAAAGCAAATTTGTAGAAATGGATTTACCACCCGATCGCTATAAGAGTATAGCCACTAAAGGCGCATATCATTTGATTCGTGTACCTCTGAGAAATATCAAAAAGGAAAAAACAATATCGTGATTAGGTATTAGGTATTGGGTATTGGGTATTGGGT
>DATGXQ010000564.1:0-12904 GCA_035298905.1 Nostocaceae cyanobacterium
ATTAACTCACAAAATCATTTAAGTAGTCGTGCAAAATAAATTTCATAGTTAGGAGAGGGAACAGGGAACAGGGAACAGGTAAGAAATACAGACATTTCTGTTTTCAGTTAATATGTGCAATTAATTTTGCTTGGGTACTTATTCATCAGTTATAAACTCTTTAAGGGGATAAGGACACGGCATAGATAAGATTTCGGTTTGACAACAATATTGCTAACGCCCACCAGTGTAAACTTAAAGCCCTAACGAATAGAATTCGTGGCTATACAGGCCAAGTCCGCCTACGCGGACTAATGAAAAATCAAGGTTTTCAAACCCACGCAGGTGGCCTTCCCTGCGGGAAGCCGCTATGCGTCTTGCCTGTGTAGACGCGGTTTCTAACCGCCCATTTTTCGTTAAGTTGACACAAATGTGCTAACGCCGTGTCCCTACTTTCAATTTTTATTCTCCCTACTGGCTAAAGGACACGGCATAGAGAAGATTTCGGTTTGACAACAATATTTCTAACGCCGTGTCCCTACTTTCAACACTGATATGAATAACGCTGTATAAGGTCACAACTCAAATAGAAATGTTATTTTTATTCAAACACTACTGTTCTATTTCTATATACTAAAACTCGATTTTGTAAATGTAATCTTACTGCTCTTGCTAACACTACACGCTCTAAATCTTTGCCTTTTCTAATTAAATCTTCTACTTCGTCTCGGTGACTAACTCGCACTACATCCTGTTCAATAATTGGCCCTGCATCTAAGTCTGGAGTAGCATAGTGGGCTGTTGCACCGATGATTTTGACACCTCTTTCAAAGGCGCGGTGATAGGGGTTAGCACCAATAAATGCCGGTAAAAATGAGTGGTGAATATTAATGATTTGCGGAAATTGTTCGATAAAAGATGGGCTAACGATTTGCATATATTTCGCCAATACTACTAAATCGATTTTGTATTGACGTAATAATTCTAATTGTTTAGCTTCTTGTTCTGGTTTATTTTCTTTGGTAATAGGAATATGATAATAATCAATACCAAATTGTTCTGCAACTGCTTTTAAATGGGGATGGTTGCTAATAATGAGGGGAATTTCTGCATGAAATTCTTTAGCTCGATATCGCCAAATTAAATCGAATAAACAATGGTCTTGGCGACTTACCCAAATAGCAATCCGGGGAATAGTATCAGAAAAATGTAGTTCCCATTTTGCACCTAATGGTTGGGCAATGGAATTAAATGCTTGGTCAATTAAGTTTCGTTCTAAATTAAATCCTTCTAGTTGCCATTCTATGCGGGTAAGAAATAACCCAGCTTCAAAGTCTGTGTGTTGGTCGGCATGAATAATATTACCGCCATTAGCATAAATGAAATTGGCGAATTTGGCTACTAATCCCTTTTGGTCGGGACAAGAAATTAATAATGTGGCTGTTGGTTGTGTCATTTAGGTTTATTCTATCTGCTACTGGTGGGAGTGGGTAGCGGAATGCTAGGTAATGGTGTGGAGGTACTTTGGTTATTGGTGGGTGTGGGTAGTGGGGTACTTGGTAATGGTGTGGAGGTACTTTGGTTATTGGTGGGTGTGGGTAGCGGGGTACTTGGTGATGGTGTGGAGGTATTTTCTGTTCCGATGTTTTTCCATTCGGAAATGTCGCGTTTTACTGCATTTTGAAAATCTGGAGATACTAATAATACATTAATCTTGCCATTGGTTTGGGTTTTGGGATCTGTTTGGGCATATAAGAATCGGTTATTAAAATCAGATTTGCCTAAAATAACTTGATGGCTTTGCTGATTTTTCAGTTTAATATCAATAGTAGCTTGGGGTTGGTCTAAACCGAAGTCTTTTAGTTCATTAGGGGAAATAGATAATATTCTTTCGCTTTTTCCTTTAACTAATAAGTCTGTTAAATAGGAAACTATGGCATCATTTGCTAGTTCTGTTACTGGTGATTTGATTGACCATGCTGGCTTGTCTAGTGAATTGCGCTTTTCTAGCTGCAATGTGCTGTCTTTAGTCTTAATTGTCAAAGATTGGATATCGTCAGCACTAAAGGAGAAAATTTTTTGCTGTTGGGCTTTGATTTCTTCGCGCTGAGTTTTGCCTCTAATTTCATAAAAATAAACAAAGCCACCCAAACCCAAGGCTATCAAAACTAAGATTAAAGTCGTTCGTGGTAGTTTCATTGGTCATTGTCAGGAGTCAGGAGTCAGGAGTCAGGAGTCAGAAGACAGGAAGTATATAAAAATTTCTCCCCATTTCCTATTATTTAACGGCGTTTCAGCCAAACGATCGCAGATGCACCTAAGCCAATTAAAGGTAGGACAAATACAGAAATTTGTAAGAAACTGGCTTGGGTACTTGACAGGTTAAGTCGGCGATTTTTAGGTTCTTTGGGACTAATTGATAATGGTTTTTGGTCTTGTTGACTTAGCCAAGTGACTGAGTTAAGAAATACGTCTTTATTAAGGTTTTCTTGGAATAGGCCATTGGTAGCAAAGTCTGAGTTGCCAATAACTACTAAACGTGATTCTTTGGTGGTGGTTGGAGTGGTGGGAGTTGGGGAAGGTGTAGATGTAGGTGTGGGAGTTGGGGAGGTTGTAGATGTGGGTGTGGGAGTTGGGGAGGTTGTAGATGTGGGTGTGGGTGTGGGTGTTGGGGAGGTTGTGGGGATGACTTGGGTTTTTTCTGGTGTTTTTCTAGTTAATGCGACACCTAAAGTTAGGGGGCCTTTGATGTCTTTACCTTCGTTAAATTCTAGCTTTTCGCTTTGCTGGTCGCTTTCGGCCCAACTGTCGGGAAAGGGTTTGGTTTTGAGTAGGGGGGTAGATTCGATACCGGAGACTGGGGTAATTTCTATGGGTCTGGTGAGGGGAAATAGGGAAATATTGTTACCAAAATCTTTGCTGATGGGGTGTTGACCGTATTGGGTGACGAGGATAGCTGCGGGACCGAGTCCTATAGTTTCACCTGATAAGTCAATGACTAGGCGATCGCCTAAACGCACTCCCCATTCTTGCAATATACTGTCTATTTTGGGGTCAGTGTTGGGGTCAATCATTAACAGCAAGTTACCACCCCGGTTCAGATATGTTTGTAAGGTTTGGACTTCACCTGCTAATAGTCCATTTTTGGGGCCAGCAACGACGACAACAGCCGCATCTTCAGGAACTTGGGGTGTTTCGGCTAAATTCAAGGGTGCAACATTAAAGAATTTGTCGCTTAAACCTTGCACTGCTTGAGATAATGCACCTTTAGCACCTGATAATTCGTGTTCACCATGACCTTGTAAAAAATAAACTTTTGGGGCGCTAGAACTGGTAATTTGCAGTAAACGATTAGTTAGGTTAATTTCTGATAAACGTACTGCTTCATTCACATTTTGGACAAACTGCCGTTTATCACCATATTCTAAATAAACTTCTCCATCTTCTTTCAAACCAAATTTTTCTGCTAGTCCTGGTCTAGCTTGGGGGTCAGCGTACTCAAATTCAAATTTTGGACTTTGCCGACGATAGTTTTCTAATAATTCTCGGTCTGGGGGATATGAGACTCCGGTGGTAAATAACCAAACTTTAATTTTCTGGGGTAATGTTCTTACTAATTCCCGTGATTGAGGGGCAAGGGTAAATAGTTGGGTTTCGGTTAAGTCTATGCGATATTGATAGCGAGTCCCCAGAAAGTTAATTAATCCTAAGATTATTAATACTGATAATGTGGCGACTATGGCATTTGTTCCGACTTGGGTAGAACGTTGTTGTAGCCAATTGTTTTTTCGGCTTTGTATGACTATCCACAAGCCAATAATTAAGCTGCCTATAATAATAAATGTTAAAGAAATTAAGTCCCATTTTCCTGAGATTAATCCGGCTGTTAATCCAACCATTAACGAAAAAGGGCCAAGCCAAAATAGTAATTTACCAAGATGTTTTTTTAAGTAATTAGTCATTAGTCATTATTCATTAGTCAGAAAAAGGGAACAGGGAACAGGGAACGGGGAACAGTAAAGATTCTTTCTCTCCTCATCTTTCCATCATTGACGCTGGAAGCGTAGGGCATCAATTGATTGGGAGGTGAGGAAAATTCCTAAGAAAATGTAACTGGCAAAAACTATTAAGCTGCTGCTTTCAAATATGCCTTGGACTAGATTATTGTAATGTTTCAATAATGATAAATGTCCAATAAAATCACCTATACCACCGGGTAATCTTTGGGAAAGATATTCTGGTAGTCCCAGAATTAATAAGCTGAATGCGAAGGTAAAAACGGCTGACCAAATTGTGCTATCGGTCAAGGAGGAAATAAACATTCCTAATGATAAAATTGCAGCTGCTAGTAATATTAAAGCTAGATGGCCTGATAGAGAAACGGCTATTGACATGGGTGGGTTAGCAGAAAAGAGAGCGATCGCCTCTAATGCCAACATGGGTAAAATCATGGTGAAAAAGAATGTCAGCACTGCTAGCAGTTTTCCTAATGCTACTGCCCAGTTAGTGACTGGTGATGTGGCTAAAAGTTCCAATGTGCCACGCTTACGTTCTTCTGCGTATAAACCCATAGACAGAATTGGCAAGACAAATAACAATAACCAAGTAATGGTGTTGAGAAAATCATTAATTAGTCTTGTCCCAGCATCAAAAGGGATAAAAACGGCTTGTTGTTGGGCAACTAAATCTGTACTAGCAGAATAGGCTAAAACCCCGGTTTTATCATCCCAAAGAATGAGATAAAAGAAAAATCCGGCTAGTAACCAAAATACACCAGCGATCGCATAAGCTAAGGGTGAGACAAAATAACTCTGTAATTCTCGGCGATATATGGCAATAATGTTAGCCAGTACAATCCGCATTTAGGCCGCTTCTCCTTCTTTGGCTTCTAACTCTACCGCAGGTGATACGGTCTTTTCTTCGGTAGTAAGTTGTAAAAATACGTCTTCTAAATTGGCACTAATGCGCCGCATTTCATGTAAGGCAAACCCAGCTTTAATTAAAGCCGCAGCTACATCTTGACCTGGTTCTTGTCCTGGTTGAGAAATTACCCGTAGGTTGGCCCGATTGTCTTTTAAGGGCTGACTGGTCGGCACTGATTCTACCAGATTTACACCCTCAATATTTTGTAATACTTGTTTTGCTAAGGATGGTTCACCACTAATTTCTATTTCATATCCTGACCCTCCTGTCAACTGGGTCATGAGGTTTTCTGGCGTATTAGTTGCGACTACTTTACCTTTGTTAATGATAGCAACACGGCTACAGGTCATACTCACTTCAGGCAAAATGTGAGTAGAAAGAATAATAGTATGAGTTCCGGCCAGACTTTTAATTAAATTTCTCACTTCGATGATTTGTCTGGGGTCAAGTCCCACCGTAGGTTCATCTAGAATGATGGCTGGGGGGTCATGAACTATAGCTTGGGCTATACCTACCCGTTGTTTATAACCTTTAGAAAGCTTGCGGATAATCACTTTGCGCTTTTCTTGGAGTCCACAGCGCCGGATAGCAGCAGCAACTCTTGGAGAGCGATCGCCAGCTGAGATACCCTTAATTTGAGCAACAAAATGCAAAAATCCCTCCACCGTCATTTCTGGATATAAAGGGGGATTTTCTGGCAAATAACCAATTTTTTGCCGTACCGCTAAAGAATCCTCATGGACATCATAACCAGCAATCCGCGCAGTACCCTTAGTAGCAGGAAGATAGCCAGACAAAATCCGCATAGTAGTAGTTTTACCCGCCCCATTGGGGCCAAGTAAGCCTAATATCTCCCCTGGTGCGACGTTGAAGGTGACATCGGTAATAGCAGGGGTTGAACCGTAGATTTTACTCAGATGTTCAACTTCGATCATTTGCTTGGTTTATAGATACCCCAACAATCTTAGATCATGATTTGGTGATTAGTGATTGGCGATCGGAGAAAGAGACGCGGTGTTCGCGTAGCGTCTGTGTAAGGAGAAGGGAGAATCTTCTTTATCTCCGCGTCCCCGTGTCCCCGCGTCCCCGCGTCTCTTTTCCCCCTACCTCCCCATTCCCCTCATATCTTGACAGTAAAGAACAGTTGCTAGAATATGGCAGCAGATCAGAAAATGGCTAAAAACCTACTTTTATACTTCGTATTTTCAGGTATTCGGGGGAAATTATGACAAATGACATATTAAAAGGACGCTTTATCCAAGATACTGTTTCTGTGCGGTTGGGTAATTTAGCAGTACATTTAAACCGGATTCAGTCTTGGGCAGAAGATCCAGCTAATGGTAATCTAGTCTACAGCTTGATTAAAGAAAGTCGGTCTTTTGTGGAGTGGACGACCCCAGATATGGAGATTAAACAAGCTTTGCAGTTAACAGAGTTGGGACGGTATTTAGCAAGATGCTTGTCTGATTGGGATAAAACTTGGAATGACCCAGAAAGCAGAAATCAGTTAGCTCAAGATGTTGGTAGTTGGTCAGAACGTGTATTACAAATGTCTGGTTTAGATTTAACTTCTTCTGCTGAGTAGCTTGATTGTAGGGAATATGTGTGGCGATCGCCAACGGCGGGCGTTTCGCCATCGCCTTGTTAGGAATATGAGAGGCGATCGCTGCTTATTTTAGCTCAATCGGTGCTTCAGGAAAATGAATCAGGACAAGATTCTTAAATACTCTCGCTTATTTCTGTAGTTTCAATGGGGTGTAATCATCTATTGCTATACTTTTTGGTAAGACATCAGGAAGACCGATGGATTGTAGCATGACTTCTTTTATTTTGTCTTTTCAATAATAATTATAAATTTAACTTTTTGATATCTTCTTTAGAAGCAGGTACTAAAATCGATAGTCGTAAATTATCTTTATTTATTATCTCTTCATGTAAATACTGTTCACAACCACACTCAGAACAGCATAAAACTATTTCATTAATATTCATATCCTTCCAGTATTCAAGATATCCTTCACCACATATTGGGCAAGTTTCCCAGTTGGTAAATAAGGCAAATTCACGCACAACTAACTCTAGACATTCAATAATATCTTCTATTTCTCTAGGAGGGTAAAAATCGGCAGTGATAATAGATTTTAGAAATGCTCCTGCTGTTGGTTTAACAAAATGCAATTGGGAGATTTTACCATCTAACAATAAGACTAATGCCGTACATTGACAGTTTATATTTTTTAATAAAATTGGATGTGAACTAATCCATATTTTTAAAGCATCTAATAATTGAGCAAAATTTTTTTCAGGAATAGGTGTTATTAATTCTCTCAACTGTGTCCATAATTTTCGGGCTAATAGGTGCTGCTTTTTGCTCATGAGATAACAGTCTTGAAATTGAATACATCATGATGAAATTATCTACACTTATTATGACTTTTCATAATAGTGGTATACTATGATAACTGCATACCAAGCTGGAGTATCTCTTTACCCCAGGACTTAGGTACAACAAAACGAAAGTAGAGGTAATTTATGAATTACTTCTATGTAATCATCAGGTTTGTGATCATATCTTACGAAAGTTCTGCTAAATTGCGATGAACTTGTTTTGACAAGCTCAAGCCTCATTTTAGCTTTATATGACTAGAAATGAGTTGTGAAATGCGATCGCTAGTAATTATAATGCTAAAATTACAATTCATCAAGATTCCATTCACAAATTAAATATAATCGCTATATCTTAACTCTCTAATTTTTAATTTTTAATTTTTAATTTTTAATTGCTAATATCTATCTTTTGATTTAGATAATTATTTCATTTGATAGAAAGAGAAATAAAAAATAATCGATAAATTTGATACCGAGCAGATTTATGAGGTTAATTTATGAATATTCTTGCTTGGATAATTTTAGGATTATTAGCAGGTGCGATCGCTAAAGCTATTTATCCCGGTTATCAAGGTGGTGGGATTCTTTCAACTATCGTTTTAGGAATTGTTGGTGCTTTTATTGGTGGTACTTTGTACACAGTTCTATCTACAGGACGATTAATAATTACTTCTTCCGGTGCAGGTTTGAGTATACCAGGTCTGTTAGTCGCAATTATTGGCGCGATTATTGCTATTTATCTTTGGGGACTATTTACAAGAAGCAGGAGTGTTTAAATTTAGCTGCAATTTAGCCAAACCTGAGCAGAACTCTAAGTGAATTAGGCAGTTGATCCAGATTATTAAAGATTTTCGAGGAAAAAGGGTATGTTTTTTCACAAAAAAGAACCGATTCATGTAGTCAAAGTTGAGGAATCAAACCCTCGCTTCGCTCAATTACTGCTAGAACAATTTGGCGGTGCAACGGGAGAACTTAGCGCAGCTTTGCAATACTGGGTACAATCTTTTCATGTGGAAAATCCTGGTATCCGCGATATGCTTCAAGATATTGCAATTGAAGAATTTAGTCACTTAGAAATGGTTGGTAAATTAATCGAAGCTCATACTAAAAATACTGACCAAACAGAAGCTTACAAAAGTACCCTTTTCGCTATTCGCGGTGTAGGTCCTCATTTTCTTGATAGTCAGGGAAATGCTTGGACTGCCAATTATTTGAATGAGGGTGGTGATGTAGTGCGTGATTTACGTGCTAATATTGCGGCGGAAGCTGGTGCGCGTCAAACTTACGAAGAATTGATTAAATTAGCCACAGATGAAGGAACTAAACAAACTTTAGTTCATCTGTTGACGCGAGAAGTTTCTCATACCCAAATGTTTATGAAAGCTCTGGATTCTTTAGGTAAGTTAACCGATCCTTTATTTGGCAATATTCAACCAGATGAAACTGTTTCTCTTTACTATAACTTATCAACAAATGGAGCTAGTGAGGAACAGCGTGGCCCTTGGAATTCTGAACCAACATTTCAATACATTGCCAATCCTTTAGAAAGTCATTAAGAGGCTTCATCTTTCTTCAGCCTTACAGCAAGCATCTATGAAGTGTTAGCATTAATCTCTGTTTAAAAGTAATTAAGAGAGTATCCAGCAGTCAGGACTCAGAATCAATGGTGAGTCCTGGCTTTTGTGTTGCTGTTTGGCCATACATTATTCAGCCTCTTGACATAATGTAAAGAATTCGTTAAACTTGTTTACATAAGTTAATCAAGACCTGCCAAAAAGTAATATTTCCTAAATTCGTGCGATCGCCACTTGGGTTAATTTGCTGCGAATCTCTGCAAAACAAAGCAGCAAAGTAGTGTGTATCGCGCGACTTGCGGTGGTTTTGGTCATGAATTTCTGAAAAATGACAACGGTCTTCCTACCTCTCATCGACATTTGATTTTCTCCCAACCACCTCAGCTAAAAGGCTGGGGTTTTTTGTTGAGACGTAGGGTGTGCAGAAGAGTTTACAAACTTGATGTTTCTTTGCATACAGCAGGGAACAGGGAACAGGCTTGAAAGTCTCTTAAAATAAGGCTTTGTTCCTAAAATTTGTACCTCATTTACCTGAAATATACTGTAGTTGATTAATTTGTGTCTTTTTACTGATGGGTTGATTTGTACCTATTTTTGGTAAATGCGTTATATTAGAAATCTAATTTTTCAAGCATAATCAGATTAAAATTTGGCGTTTTACTTTACAGTAAAGCCAGAAAAACTATGAACGTTTGTTAACAAATAAGGCCAGATTTTCCTGTTCCTGTTCCCTATTTTGAAAGTCAAATACTATAAGCTTAGGTAAATATATTATGCAATCTCTAGATTTAAAATGGATTAGAGCGCAATTCCCCGCACTTACACAAACAATTAATGGTCAGGGAGCGATTTTTTTTGATGGCCCTGGAGGAACACAAATTCCTGGTGCGGTATTGGATGCTATCAGTGATTATTTGGTCAGGTCAAATGCTAATGCTCACGGGTATTTTGCCACAAGTGCGCGGACTGATGCAGTAATTAATTCAGCACGAGCAGCGATCGCGGATTTTTTAGGATGTGATCATGATGAGGTGGTATTTGGTGCAAATATGACCACTCTCACCTTTGCTGTTAGTCGTGCTATTGGTCAAGAATTACAGCCTGGTGATGAAATTATTGTTACTGGTTTAGACCATGCTGCTAATATTTCCCCTTGGTACGCTTTACAAGAAAAAGGGGTAATTGTTCATAGCATTGATGTGAAATTAGAAGACTGTACTCTTGATATTAATGATTTAGAACAGAAACTAAATCAACGCACAAAATTAGTAGCAGTAAGTTATGCTTCCAATGCAGTGGGAACAATTAATGATGTAGCTACTATAATCCAAATGGCTCATAATGTGGGTGCATTAGTTTATGTTGATGCTGTACATTATGCCCCCCATGCACCAATCAATGTCCACACTTTAAACTGTGATTTTCTAGCCTGTTCTGCTTATAAATTCTTTGCTCCTCACGTGGGTGTTTTGTATGGTAAGCGGGAACATTTACACCGTTTCCAACCTTATAAAGTAAAACCCTCATCTAATGAAGTTCCCGCACGTTGGGAAACTGGGACATTAAATCATGAAGGTTTAGCTGGGTTAATAGCCACAATTAATTATTTAGCTAAATTAGGTTGTCACGTTTCACCCACTTTAGATAGTGAATTATTAAGTGCATTGATGGTAGCTGATCAAGAAGGATTAACTACTTTTCAATGTCCGCGCTTTTTAACTAAACCAGACCAACCTAATCATGAGTTAGCCTCAGCTTATCATAGTCGTCGCGCTGCTTTATTGGCAGCAATGACCACAATTCAACAATATGAACGAGAACTAAGTCGAAAATTAATTGCTGGTTTGTTAACAATTCCTGGTATTAAGGTTTACGGTATTACTGATTCTAGCCGTTTTACTTCTCGTACTCCTACGGTTGCTATTCGCATGAATGGACGAAGCCCGGCCACCTTAGCTAAAATTTTAGGCGATCGCGGCATTTTTACTTGGCATGGTAATTTCTATGCCATCGAACTCACCGAAAAGCTAGGTGTAGAAGCAACTGGTGGTTTACTCAGAATCGGCTTGGTACATTACAACACCATAGAAGAAGTTCAACAACTTTTACAGGTGTTAGATGAAGTTGCTTTATTACCAGTAAATTAAACACCAAAAAAGTTGTATTGATATCATCAAAAATAGTCCCCAAAACTCATCAAAATATAGGAATATGAGGAGTAAATTATCTTCACTCCTCATCAACTACTCCTTACACGTAATCCAAGTACATCAATTTAGTTGTTGCTGAAACCTCTAGCCAAAGATATAGTTTATTTTGCTGACGGTAGCAGTTATCTCTAGAGATTTGCCGAAAGGAGAATTATGATGGTTCACTGGTCAATATTCGTTCAATATCTGCCAGTTGTACAACACCAGTATAATTTGGACTGTGGATAATTAAAGAAGGTGTACCAGCAAGACGTAATTGGTAGGCTAGTTCTAAATCTCTTTGAATCGCTGGTGTAGCTAAGTTGCGATCGCTATTAAATTTATCTAAGTCCAAATTGAGATTTTTGGCAATATCTAGATACAAATTTTCTCCTAATTGCTGCTGATTAGTAAACAAAGCATCATGATATTCCCAAAACTTACCCTGTTGATATGCAGCCCAAGCCGCTTGTGCAGACGGGACAGCTTGATCATGAATTTGAATTAAAGGAAAATGTTTATAAACCAAAGTCAATTTTTCAGGATACTTAGCTAACAACTCCTTGAGAGTTTTATGGGCTTCTGAACAGTAGGGACATTGAAAATCAGAAAATTCAATTAATACCGTTTTTAAGCCAGTAGCACCAGTCACAGGAGAGTCACCAATTACTGCTAGAGAATTAGTGGCCAGTTGTTGTAAAAATGCTTGTCTGGTTTGTTGAATTTTTTGCTGTTCTTGTTGTTTGTAAGCTTCTACAGATTCGATAATTGCTTCTGGATGGTTGCGAAGAATTTGTAATACTTGTTCTTCCAGCCGTTTGCTGATTTTAACATCAGCGAGTGCAGGAAGTGACCAAGTAAAAGTTAAACAAAGTAAACCGAGAATTACCCAGTTACGGAAATTGAGAAAAAATTGACGCATATTAAAACACAAATCAACACTTATTAGTATGCATGGAGAAGGGGATGTGCGATCGCTTCCCACACAGAAATTTATCGAGTAACATAGTAAACAGCAGCACCCCCACCCGTCGATGTATGACCATTGACATTCAACCCTACCTCACATCCATCCGTGCAGACGGAGAAGACAACGAATTACAACACCTGTACACCCCCACAGACGCATTAAGTCGGCAGCTACAACCAGCCAAAAAAAGCCGCTTCCCTTTCGACTTGCAACTTAAAGTTCAAACCGTCCCACCACCACAACGGGAAGGACAAACATCAGACCGAGAACAAATTGAACGCTTCAACGTGCTTGACGGGTTGAGGAAATACGCTGCTAACCATGTCTTGCTAGTCGGAAGGCCAGGTTCAGGAAAGTCCACCGCATTACAAAGACTACTTTGGGAAGAAGCACAAACACCTCTTGAGAAATTAGAAAAAATTCCCGTTTTAGTCGAACTACGACAATACAAAACCAGCACCTTAGACCTAATTTACAACTTCCTTAAACGCCATAAATTAAACATCGAAAAAACAGCAATAGAAAAATTACTAGATGAAAACAGACTATTACTATTATTCGACGGAGTAAACGAACTACCCAACGAAACAGCCAGACAAGACTTAAACACCTTTCGCCAAAATTACCGCCGTACACCAATGATATTTACCACCCGTGATATAGAAGTAGGTGGTGATTTAGGCATTGAGAAAAAACTAGAAATGCAACCCCTCACACAAACCCAAATGCAACAATTTGTCCGCGCCTATTTGCCGGATACAGGTGAGGAAATGTTGCGACGTTTAGGTGAAAAATTGCAAAGTTTCGCCCAAACACCTTTGTTATTATTAATGTTATGTACAGTATTTGCAGAAACAGGTGATATTCCCGCCAACTTGGGT
>DATGXQ010000565.1:0-4078 GCA_035298905.1 Nostocaceae cyanobacterium
GTTAAGCGTAAATTTCCCTATCCGTCAGACCAAAATGCAGGGTTTTTAAACCCCTCCTAGCAAAAACCTTACACTTTTTGAGCCTCAAAAACTCTGTAATCCTTATCTATGCTTGTTTCCACGTTTTTTCAGCTTTCCCTATTTAATTACAAATGTCAACTAAATAGAAAAAATAATTTACGCCTAATGGGAAATAATCTATCCTAAATTAGACGTAAATTTGCATAAGACCTGATCACCGTTCTGATATTTCCTGAGAACACATCCAACAGAGAAAAAATCAGGAAATAAACTAATGTTTCCAGAAAATAAAAACAAAAAGTCTCAAAACATTTCATCTGCCAAATTATTACCAAATATCGGTACAAAGCAAACAGACGATCAAATGGTAGAATTATCATCCCAAGAGTTAGCAGGAATTTTCGGCGGAATTAGCCCTATTATTGTGCAAAAAGATGGTTCTAAATCCACATCTAATATCTGGCTACAATAGCCAATTGTATCTAATTTAGGTTTACTGATTATATTAAAAAACTACACCCCCCATTATGGGGGGTTTTAAGTTGGGAATTAACTAGCAGAACTAGCAGTTTCTGAAGTTTTAGTTGTAGGTGCGCCACCCATGCGAATTTCGGAAGTAAAGGAAGCCATACTAAAGCCACCAAACCGTTTTAAGACACTTACCCGCATTCTTAAATTAGGGCTGGCAAACCATAAACGTTCCTCAGACCACATTGTTTCATACTCAGTAGTCAGAGTTAGCGCTCCATCGCTACCTACTTTGTAGCGTCCAGCAACAGGAGCTTTTTCGGCATAACCCATTTCTCGCAGTAATTTACCTTCATTTGGGTTATCTTGGTCTGGAATTGTTACCAACACGGTAGAACCAGTGTGTTTTTCTTCGTCCCATTCCATTGTCCCATTCCAAGTTACTCTCGCCCCGCAACTAGCAGCAGAAGGGTCAATTTCATACTGCTGACATAATTTAATTACTTCGGGGTGGTCAACTGAAAGTGTTTCAATCAAAATATCTGATTTACCGTCTTCCGATTGCTTGAAAGCTAAATGGTGACTGGTGCGGTGAGAAAACCATTTGCCAGCACTTAAATGAAAAAATTCTTCAACTGTCATGAATGAAGTTATCCTACATCGAAATTGTTAACAATCCCACTTAATCTATTAAAAGCTAGGAAGAGGCTTTAGTTTCCTCCAATCGTTGTAGAGAAATTCGCGCTGCTTCTGCCACATGGGGATGATTGTCTTTTTCCAAATATTTTAAAGCGGAAATACTCTTGGCAGTGGGTAAATTTCCTAAAGCCTCAGCTAAACGTTGGCGCACTAACCAATCTTCTGATTGAGCAAAGCGAAGAATATGATCTACAGACTCAATATCTTTAATTTCCCCTAAAGCAGCAATAGCCGCCTGCTGAATTATCACCTCTTGACTATCCAGTGCTTTAATCAAGACTTCGTGGGCGCGGGGGTCTTTGATATTACCTAATGCTACTGCCGCACTAAAGCGGACTAGCCAATCAGTATCTTCATAAAATGCTCTTGTTAGTGCTTCAAATGCCCTGTTGTCTTCTAAGTAACCTAAAGCACCAGCCGCATCAGCACGTATACCATAATCTGGGTCAGTTTCTAAGATTTTGAGCAGGATGGGGAAACACTCAGAAGTTTGTTTAACACCCAAGGCAAAAATAGCCATAGAGCGCAGTTGCAGAGATTCGTCTTCGAGAACCTTTTTAATTAAAGGTACTGCGTCTTCGGCCGGAACATCACGCAGACTAGCTAAGGCTACCATGCGATCGCGCAAATTTGGACTTTCCAATTGAGTAGAAATGACCTCTAAGCTAGGAGCAACCATTTAATTTAAGACTTTTTCTTAACTAATCTTTACTTTACCCTAATTTTCCCCAGTATCACCTCCTGTCCGTGAAAGCAAATGGAGCAGGATGAGGGGGCAAAGGAGTAAAGGGGCAGGGGAGCAAGGGAGAAATACTTGTTTTATAAATACCCACCCAATGCCCAATCCACATTCATGTATTTTTCCTGGCAATCAAATTTTATAGTTAACATTCTGCCTTTGGTATGAAGAGAAAGCGAAGAGGCAAAAGTAGCTTTAAGGAATGACTGTCGAGTACAGCCTTAAAACTTCAGGAGAGTAAAATGGTTCAACTAACTGAACGTCCAGGTACAAAAAAAATCTCTAATTCCCAAGAGAAATTTGTTTATGAACTTTGTGCAATGTACGATGCAGAAAATTGCTTCCTCGAAGCACTGCAAATAATTTACCAATCTTGTGAAAATAATCAATTGAGAACAGTCATTGAGACACATATCCGCGAAACAGAAGAGCAAATTAGCAATTTAGAACAAGTTTTCAGCATATTAAAACAACCAGCCCAACGGGTTCATTGTGAAGCCGCAGCAGGTTTAGTTAGTGATGCACAAAAGTTCATGCTCCTAGCGACTGATAATCATAAAATCCTTGAGCAAGGAATTGTCAGTGGACAATTAGCAGTAGAACATTTAGAAATTGCTTGCTATCGCTGCTTAGTTCACGGCGCTCAACAAATGGGACAAAATCAAATTGTAGATTTACTACAACAAAACCTACAGCAAGAAGAACAAACAGCCAAAAAACTAGAACAGCTAATGTCTCAATTATCACAAGAAACTACTCCAAAAGAAGGCAAGTCTACCACTAAATCTCGCTAATAGCGAAAGCCTTCAAATTTGTATTTAGAATCTAACATAACTACTTGCCACAGCTTTTAAGCTGTGGCTTTTCTAGTTGTAATTATTTATCCAGTTTATCCAGCTTTGGCGAATTTGTCCATTTTATCTGCAACCTTCTATTGCTTGATACTGAATTTAACTTTCTTCACCAATGGCAATAAAATTAAATGCTGAATTTTCCTTTCTGACTTCTAATTTTGAGCCAGTGCTGCCAGATGTTTGTGTAACTTCTAGATCCCAAATCTTGATTTGGCATTTATCTCTTTCATCATTATCGACGACAATTTGATTATCAGCACCCCAATTTTTCAAGGTAGCTACAACACAGGGAGGACTAGCAAAAGCTTGAGCAAAAGTAATTATGTATATCCCTGGTTCTGTTGTTTCCACAGCAAATTCTTGACCGCTAATAATTGTCCCATCTTCAGACACTGTGCCATAAATAATTTTTTGTGCCATATAGCTTTTATGTGCTAATTTTATTAGTGTATAGTAAATTATAGATGATTATTTTCAATAATAATGTAAAAAAGTATAAATAAATTCGCTATTTTTGCAGTAGCATCTTTAAATGTTGAACGAGTTGCTCTGCTGGCAATAAATTCTCCATGTGTTCATCTTCAATTCGTCCAATAAGCTGACCGTTTTTAAATAGCAATAATGCTGGTAATGGATGAACTTGATAATAATTTGCTAAGTCGCTATAGATTTCACTATCAATTTTAATAATTTGTAGCTGTTGCTGCATTTGTTCCTCTACCACTTCCAACGCTAAATTAGTCAAACGGGAAGGTCCGCACACAGGTGAGTAAAAAAATACTAACAAGGGTAAAGTTGAACTAGATTGGATTAGTTCTGTGAAATCGGAAATTTGCTGTTGAATTTTCATGATATTTCCTGTTATCCTTAGATAAGTTTAGGTTCACCCAAAAATATTCTCCCTCCTGTGGTGTAACTTCTACATCCTATACTATCATCTGAAATAATTTATCATAAATGGGTTATATAAAATCCCTCTACAATTATTACTTTTTTTGATTCTACTGCCAATTTAGCATGTCACAATATTGACTTTCTTCTATTACTCTAGACAGAAGAAAAAGAAATATAAATCTGCATATTCTATATCAGAGGAAATAAAACCTATGAACTCATTAATAATCTGAATTAGTTTTAGAAAACCAAGTCTTCAATAGCGATCGCTCAACAACTACAAACAAGTTTACCGCTCTCCGTGTCTCCCCTCTGGAGCGTCTATCCTCATACCCTCATCTTATACCAATTCACTAAAAGAATGTAATACCAAATCCTCATTTCAAACCCCTCTTTTGCCCTA
>DATGXQ010000566.1:0-1986 GCA_035298905.1 Nostocaceae cyanobacterium
GGGGGTGATCAAAAAAATGCACCATATAAGATAAGAGGGAATCAGTACAAAAACCAGCCTAGATTCGATTTTTTACAGGTTATTCTGAATAAGCAAAAGTGCTATACCGGGCTGTAGAATTGTTTTTTAGGCATTTTAGCTGCAATTAGCTGATGGCGTAAATCACTCCTAAAGCTTACCAAACAAGGATTTGAGACATTTCAGCAAATATTCTACCCCCGTGAACGGTTACGGTTTGAGACTAGGTGAATCATTTAATGATTCTTGAACTCTCCTTCTATGTTCTATAATACTTACTTCCCAGCTACCAGTTCTTTTTTCTGGTTGAAATTGCCATTTTAACAAGTGTAATAAAATTACAATCAAATTACTTTTTAGGCTTTTGCGTTCACTCCTCCCCATATCCGCTATTTCTTCGATTAAGTTTTCCCAATCTACATTTGCATAATCCTGATTTTGCAATTTACTCAAGGTTGTTTCTATCCATTGCATATAATCAGTTTCGTAGAGTGTTTGTTTATGAGTTTGAAAAGACATAGTGTTCTCAAGTTTCGGGAAATATTTTGCAATTATTTACTATTTAGGCTCTACCGTTCCCTTTATGCAAAACAAGATTTATAGTAGGTTGGGTTGAGGAACGTAGACGCGGAGCGGCTTGCCGTAGGCTAACCCAACAAATGTTTGAAAATGTTGGGTTTCACTCTGTTTAACCCAACCTACAAAAATTAAATTAATATTATTTACCATAAAGGGAGCGGTAGAACCACTATTTTAAGCCTTTCTACTACCTATCAAATATAACAAAGCCATCCGCACGGCTACACCGCTAGTTACTTGTGATTGAATGAGGCTAAATTCTGGATCATCCATTAAATCTGAGCTAATTTCTACACCCCGATTTACTGGGCCGGGATGCAGAACTTTTACGTCTGGTTTACATAATTGTAATTTATGGCGAGTAATGCCAAACATTTGATGATATTCTCTTAAACTAGGCAATAAATGGGCTGTCATTCGCTCTTTTTGTAAGCGTAATGTCATTACAAAGTCGGCATTTTCTAAAGCTGGTTCTAATTTCCAATGTAAAAATAAACGCTGCTGAATTTCTTTTTGATTTTCTTCTTGATTTAAGTAATCGATAAATAATTTGGGTAAAAGTGTAGGGGGTGCGGCTAAATGTACTTCTGCACCACTAGCGATTAAACTCCAAATATTCGATCGCGCAACTCGTGAGTGCAGTATATCCCCAACTATAGCTATCTTTTTCCCTTGTAATAACTCAATTCTAGGGTTACTAGGGTCAAGTAATGTACAGATAGTAAATAAATCTAGTAAGGCTTGAGAAGGATGTTCATGCTGTCCATCACCAGCATTGAGAACGCTAACACGCACACCTAACCGATCCATTTCTTGCGCGATCGCCTGTGGTACTCCTGCCTCTTTATGGCGTATAACCATAATATCCGTACCCATGGCCAAATAAGTCTTGGCTGTGTCTAAAATCGTTTCTCCCTTCGTCATGGAAGAAGTAGAAGCCGCAAAATTTAATGTATCTGCACTTAATCTTTTGGCTGCAATCTCAAAACTACTGCGAGTACGTGTAGAAGGTTCAAAAAATAAATTTGCTACCACCTGTCCCTGTAAAGTGGGTACTTTCTTTGTCCGTCGGGACAACACCTCTTGAAACGAAGCCGCAGTTTGCAAAACAGTGTCATATTCAGCAGTTGTAAAGTCGGCTAGAGAAAGAACGTGGTAACGATTCCAGTTAGTATTAGGCATAAATATAATCAGTTGCTTCTCTACAGTTAGTTCATTACTATATGCAGAGAAAATCATAGCATCTATACCATTGTTAAAATTCTCATACTAAATTTTTTAGTTTACAGCAGGTTTCAGGTAAATGAGGTACAAACTTTAAGACAAAAGCCATAATATACCAAGATACTTTCAACTCTGTTCCCTGTTCCCTCTTCCCTGTTCCCTGCT
>DATGXQ010000567.1:0-4503 GCA_035298905.1 Nostocaceae cyanobacterium
AAGGTGGCGCGTTCGTTGAGATGTGGGAAAGGCTGGTCAGGAACGGGTACATCAAGGAACTGACACAATGGTTGCCAACCCTCTTTAACTTGGTAAACTAACAACCGCTCTGATGGCACAACGCGCTTGACTTGTTCGATGTGTTGATGAAAAATCTCGTGAGCCAATTGCTTATCTTCAAATTTCCCTTGAAAATCCTTCTGCCAAACATCTCGATCTGCCATCCGAAATACCCGAATTAGCTGTCGCAATCTTGGGGAAAAGGGAAGCATAAAAGCTAGCTTTAACTTCTGCCAACTTGTTGGCCCTGCTTTGTAGATGGTATCCAAAGTACTCTCATACCAATTATCGGCATCTCGAATACTCAACAGCACTTTGGCATCTGGATAGTGCTGCATCAATTGCTGGTAATAACGGTAACCAGGAAAATCAACGATCGCTTGGTAACCATCAAACAAAGCATCCCAATTGACGGGTTTGCCATCACTGGCATCTTCCCAGAAGGTTACATCAGATGGGCGTTGGAGCAGTTCTATCATGTGGTAACACTTGTTAAAACCGAGTTCTTCTAAAGCAGCTTTTAGAGATGAAGTTCCCGTTCTTCCAAAACCCGCACCGATTACTTTAATTGTCATAGCTTCCTCTATATCTTATTTGCATTAATGGCCAATGCACATCACCTTCTACATAAATAACGTCATTTGCTTGGTTATTCAGCAAATTTGTATTATAAGGGTCGCTCAAAAACAGCTTACTATTATCAATTAGCTGGTAAGCAATTTCCATTAAGATAACATCAGCAGGCGTTAGATAGCGGTTGACAGAGTTAGATAATATCGAAATTATTTGCGGTGCAATTCGTGAATAGGCTGCTTTTATGTTTGATCCGGAAGCTAATATTTTATTTAGTTCTAATATCGATGATCGCAGTGGTATACCTACTTATAAACGAGTCCCAGTTTGTTTATATGTTAAGTAGTCTAGAGACATAAAACAATTTCAGAAAACGACAACCCTTAAAGGATTATTGTTTTTGCAACACCTCATTACCTAAGTATAAAAGAGTTAGATTAAGGTGATTACTACTGTGCTTGGATTTCACTCAGTAACATTTCGTCAGAGTAGGATGTTTCCCATTGACCCTTAAGTTTGAGCCGCACTGACTTTGCCCCACCACTGGGCGTGCAGACTACCCAGTAACTATCCTCTTCGCCTTTCACCTTAGCTGCATCTTGAGTTTCTTCCAAGTCGGAAAGCCCTGAATAAGCTTGAACGCATTTCCAGGTAATTCCATTGCGATCGGTAATCTCTCTTTCCATGACTATTCTCCACAATTCGACTGTGTTAAATACTGTTTGCAGCCCAAGTAATGATGCCCAGCATCGCCACACCTAAGATAATTTCTTTTCGCTCAGAACACCAAAGGCGCAGACTATGCCACAGGTAAGTAAAAGCCTCTCGACGCGCTTGGCCGAGTTCTTTCATTAACAATTGCACCTTAGCATCCACTTCTTCAATGGAAACTTCGCCTCTATTGTAAGCAGCTTCTAACTGGTCTAACTTGCGCCAGTAATCTTTGGTGGCTTCTTGAAGATCGAGCATGGCTTGTTTACAGAAATCTTTCTATTTATAAAGTTATGTAAACAAGGTAACGAATTTAACTGAGCGATTTAGTCTATACACGGGCAGAAGAGAGGTCTGTAAATAGACAGAATGTTGCTTTTTTGCCTGTCGCTGTTTTGTATGTCTGAATGAGTACCGTAGGTTAGCTTTGATGTAGTTCTCTGGTAGAAGGGTGCGATCGAAAGTAGTTGGATAAAAATATCTTTAATATGGCTAACTAAAATCTAGTTCTTCTGTACCTCATAACAGCAGAAACCGTTGTATAATATACGACTTTATTCAGTTTCCTCGTTTCCAGCAATGGAGCATAGAGGAGTTACATATATTTGTTTTGTTTGTAAATGTTGAACTCTTACATTCTCATCGTTTACAAAAGCAATAAATTTCACTTTGGATTTGACAATTTTACCGCGTGGTGTAATTGTTGTTTGTATTAATATTTCACCACGCTTAAATCCAAATTTTCCTGTTATATCATCGAAATGAGATAAATTGTTACGTTGATATAGCACTCGTTTTAATTCTTCTTCTTTAACTTCTACAGAACTTACTATAGTTTCACTTTCACTTTCTGCAAATCCAACTACACCTGGGATAGTTTTGCAACATAAATTTATTACCTTAAGTAAAATACCAAATGTCTTATGATATGTCCTTCGGGAAAGTATATTCTTTATTTCCAAAAGTACATAACTATGATTATGTGAATCTATTCTCTTAGATAGTTCACTATATGAATAAGGATATGCAATATCTGTAATTACATCTGATAATCTAAATTTATTATCAATGTAAGCATACGTTTGCAACTGTACACGATTAGGTAGTAAATTATTTTTGATTGCGGTAGCCAAATCAGCAATAATTTTAAATTCCATACCACGTCTTACATATAAACAGTACCATCCATCACGTAAATATAGCGCCTCATTTTCCTGTCCTATTATTGTTGCATCTGATTTGGCGTTTTCATTTAATATTTGTTGTTTTATAGGGGTATTTATTCTTACATTCGATTTTCTATTTTTATTAAATTCTACTATGCTTTCTAATTTAGAAATAAACCGAATTCCAGCAGAATCTACCTTATAAATATCGCCATAATCTTGTCTTAATTGGTATATAGATATACCCAATTGACGAGCTACTGCGTCTTCAGTTGCACCATAAAAGCCCAAACTACCAAAGGTTATTCCTTTTATCTTTCTAACAGCACCCATAAGAATCATACGTTTTTGTTCAGCCTGATTGTTGTCATGTAAAAGATAATTGATAACTCGTCGTCTATCTTTCTCTGTTTGCCAATGAGTTTCCCAGCATGAATGTATTTCCCAAGGATATCCCAAGCTATCAAACAAAACTGAATCGCCATATCCGTTAGTGTGGTAAAATACAAAAGCTCCGCACCACCAACATTGAGTAGGATATGTTTCACTCCTTTCGTAATCATTTTCATCTGATGCTGCTTTTGAAGGTGAACTAAATAAACTTGTATAAATTCCCCTACCATTTCCTCCACCCCTACCACGCCAGCCGCAGTTACATCCTGGTGGATGGTTCCAAGCATTACACATATAGTTATTCTAACTATGGTTATTTTTAATTATCCCAAAATTAAAAGTCGAAACCATCGGACATATTGTGATTATCATCACTAAAAGCGAGGATTTAAATCACAGCGTTAAGTAATAGTTTGTTTTGCTTTTTATTGTTTATTTTCCTTTCTAAAAATTTTGAACAATAACTATTAGGTGATATTCTCTAATAAGTACATTGACAGCTTGCTTTAAGCACCTAGCTGGGCTTTCTGATGACTACTTATATTTATAAGGAGTACCAGTTTGCTACAAAAGCACCCCAGACTCGGTATTATTCTGCTTGGGTTAGCTAGTTGCGTTACGTTTGGCATACCTAGTCAGAATTATTCCCCTGTCAGTTTAGGAGTTCCATTAGACGCTTTAGTAAAAGTTGTTGGTGTATGCCTAATCGGGAAAAACGGTAATAAGTCATCCAAAGCAGAGGAGGAAACCCAAAGCCGGACAATTAAATAGAAAGTTCCAGATATTACTATAGGTACTTTTAACCTAGACTAGGTGCAATCAGCCAGTGAGCTATCACTGGCTTTTTTGTGACTATATTACTGATGACAAACTTACCAATGGTCTTTTTATAATAACATTGATGAGTCTTTGAAAAAAATTAATCCATTGAATAAATAAATTAATTCGACCTAATAAAGAGTGACAAGAAATTACTTAATATTACCAACAAATTTTAGTACAGTTTTCTGTTTCTTTGGAAGCTTTCTGAGAAGTGCTTTTTAGTTGCATAGCTTTGACTATCTACAGTAGCGCTTTACTTGCGTGATAGTCAGATGATAGTCAATAGTCAATATGCAAACAAAAAAATTAACTCCAGAGATAGTCTAATCTCTAGAGTTAATCTTTGTCTTCATCTGCCAGTAGGGTTTCTGGCTGTTTTCTTAGATATCGGAGCGGCGGGATTCGAACCCACGACCCCTACTACCCCAAAGTAGTGCGCTACCAAGCTGCGCTACGCCCCGATTTCGATGCTTTACTAATATAGCACATCTAAATAGATTGGCAACTAGAAAACTTGTAAAACTTGGACTGCTTGCAGCAAGCCCGGTACGGCAGTGGGAGGCCAAGTGCCTTCGCAGCGACGGCATCGGTTTACAATCAAGTGGAGACTGTAGGAGTGGGGATAGCCTTCTACTTCCATCCAAAGTAAATCGCTTTCAGCTTCGCAAGCAATCTTCTCTTCATCCATTAATTCGTTGGCAATTTCTTTCATGCTTCGCGCCAGTTGAGTCAACAAGCGGCAAAAGTCATTTAATTCTGCTTCTGTTAGTTCAAATCC
>DATGXQ010000568.1:0-12369 GCA_035298905.1 Nostocaceae cyanobacterium
GCCCAAGCCGAAGCGGAAAGAATTAAACAAGCGGCCGCCGAAAAGGCCGAAGTTGCAAGAGCCGCAATTTTGGATCAGGCAACGGTGGACATTCAACGCTTGCAAGAAGCGGGGGCGGCTGACTTAAGTGCAGAATTAGAAAAAGCGATCGCTCAACTCAGACAAAGGGTAGTTGCTCAAGCACTGCAAAAGGTAGAGGCTGAACTTAAAGGCGGTATTGCTGACGATGCTCAAATCGCACTTATTGACCGTAGCATCGCACAATTGGGAGGCTAATGTATGAAAAGTAATGCAGCAACGGCTGAAGTAGCCCAACCTTACGCCCAAGCCCTACTATCCATTGCCCAATCGAAAAACTTGACAGAAGAAATCGGGGCAGATGTACGTGCTTTTTTGGCTTTACTATCTGGTAGCCAAGAGTTAGAAGCTTTTTTGGGTAATCCCTTTATTCAGCCTGAAGACAAAAAGGCTCTACTAACACGAGTTTTAGGGGATGGTGTTAACCCCTACCTGCGTAACTTTTTATTGCTGGTAGTTGACAAACGCCGCATTGTGTTCTTGGAACCAATTTTACAGCAATACTTAGCACTATTACGGCAATTAAATCAAACCGTATTAGCGGAAGTAATTTCTGCGGTTCCTTTGACAGAAACTCAACAACAAGCAGTAAAAGCTAAGGTACTTGAGATTACCAAAGCTAGAGAAGTAGAGCTAGAAACCAAGATTGATAGAGATATCATCGGTGGTGTGATTATCAAGGTAGGCTCCCAAGTAATTGACTCTAGCCTACGCGGCCAACTGCGCCGCCTGTCTTTGCGTTTAAGCAGCTAGAGGAGGCAGAGGGGCAGAGGAGCAGAGGGGCAGAGGGGAAATAAATTGATATTTTTCTTGTTGTCTGTTCCCAATACCTGATACCTCATCCCTGGATCTCCCTCAACATTAACTTCTTCCGTCTTGCAAGCAAACGAAACATAGGCACATGAGCATTTCCATTAGACCTGACGAAATCAGCAGCATTATTCAGCAACAAATCGAGCAATACGACAAGGAAGTCAAAGTTGCTAACGTTGGTACTGTACTGCAAGTAGGTGACGGTATTGCCCGGATCTATGGCTTAGAAAAAGTCATGGCTGGCGAACTTTTAGAATTTGAAGATGGTACAGTCGGCATCGCCCAAAACTTAGAAGAAGATAACGTTGGTGCGGTGTTAATGGGTGAAGGGCGCGATATTCAAGAAGGTAGCACCGTTACCGCTACCGGCAGAATCGCCCAAATCGGTGTAGGTGAAGGCTTAGTTGGTCGTGTAGTTGATGCTTTAGGTCGGGCGATCGATGGTAAAGGCGAAATCAAAACCAGCGAAAGCCGTTTGATTGAATCTCCTGCACCTGGGATTATTGCCCGTCGGTCTGTACACGAACCGATGCAAACCGGGATTACCGCGATCGACTCCATGATTCCCATCGGTCGGGGTCAGCGCGAGTTAATCATTGGCGACCGTCAAACTGGTAAAACAGCGATCGCTATTGACACCATCATCAACCAAAAAGGCGAAGATGTAATCTGTGTTTACGTCGCTGTTGGTCAAAAAGCTTCCACAGTAGCTAACGTAGTCCAAACCTTACAAGAAAAAGGCGCGCTAGATTACACTGTTGTAGTTGCTGCTAACGCCAGTGACCCCGCTACCTTACAATTCCTCGCACCTTATACCGGCGCGACCATTGCCGAATACTTCATGTACAAAGGCAAAGCTACTTTAGTAGTTTATGACGACCTCTCCAAGCAAGCACAAGCCTATCGTCAGATGTCCTTGTTGCTACGTCGTCCACCCGGACGGGAAGCTTATCCTGGTGACGTATTCTACATTCACTCCCGTCTATTGGAAAGAGCCGCCAAGTTAAGTGATGAGTTGGGTAAAGGTAGCATGACCGCCCTCCCCATCATCGAAACCCAAGCTGGTGACGTATCCGCATACATTCCTACCAACGTAATTTCTATTACCGACGGTCAGATTTTCTTATCTTCTGACCTGTTCAACGCTGGTATTCGTCCCGCAGTAAACCCCGGTATCTCTGTATCCCGTGTAGGTTCTGCGGCTCAAACCAAGGCAATGAAGAAAGTTGCTGGTAAGATTAAACTGGAATTGGCACAGTTTGACGACCTGCAAGCCTTCGCGCAATTTGCTTCTGACTTAGATAAAGCTACCCAAGACCAACTAGCACGGGGTCAGCGTTTACGGGAACTACTCAAACAGCCCCAAAACGATCCTCTGTCCGTAGCTGAACAAGTGGCTATTCTCTACGCTGGTATTAACGGTTACTTAGATGATATTGCTGTTAACCAAGTAACCAGCTTTGTTAAAGGTCTGCGTGAATACTTGAAGACTGGCAGCAACTCTTATTACCAAGCAGTACAAGGCAGCAAAGTCCTTGGTGATGCCGAAGAAGCAGCATTAAAGGCTGCTTTAGTTGACTTCAAGAAAACCTTCCAAGCTACAGCGTAATCAAGGAGTCAGGAGTCAGGAGTCAGGAGTAATAACTTTTCTGACTTCTGAATTCTGAATTCGGAATTCTTGTGAAAAATTATGCCTAACCTCAAAGCAATACGCGATCGCATTCAGTCGGTCAAAAACACCAAAAAAATTACTGAAGCCATGCGGCTGGTAGCAGCAGCGCGGGTACGTCGCGCCCAAGAACAAGTAATTGCTACCCGTCCCTTCGCTGACCGTCTAGCCCAAGTATTGTACGGCTTACAAACCCGTTTACGCTTTGAAGATGTAGACCTGCCCTTATTGAAAAAACGCGAAGTTAAATCAGTAGGGTTGTTAGTCATTTCAGGCGATCGCGGTTTGTGTGGTGGTTACAATTCTAACGTCATTCGTCGCGCTGAAACCCGCGCTAAAGAACTCAAAGCCGAAGGTTTAGATACCACCCTGGTAATAGTTGGGCGCAAAGCTACCCAATACTTCCAACGTCGCGGCTACAATATAGATGCGACTTATAGCGGCTTAGAGCAAATTCCTACTGCTGCGGAAGCTACAAAAATCGCTGATGAATTACTCTCTCTGTTCCTATCTGAAAAAGTAGATAGAATCGAGTTAGTCTACACCAAGTTTGTGTCTTTAGTTAGCTCTCGTCCAGTAGTGCAAACCTTGTTACCATTAGATACTCAAGGTTTAGAAACCGCAGACGATGAAGTTTTCCGCCTCACTACTCGCGGTGGTCAATTCCAAGTCGAACGGGAAAGGGTAACATCTACAGTTCGTCCTTTAGCCCGCGACATGATCTTTGAACAAGACCCAGTACAAATACTGGATTCTTTGTTACCTTTGTATCTTAGCAACCAACTGTTGCGAGCATTACAAGAATCTGCTGCGAGTGAACTCGCAGCCCGGATGACAGCAATGAGTAACGCCAGCGACAACGCCGGTGAACTCATCAAAACCCTGTCTCTGTCTTACAACAAAGCCCGTCAAGCCGCAATTACTCAAGAACTGCTTGAAGTGGTCGGTGGTGCAGAAGCACTCAGTTAACATGGTGATTGGTGAGCCAGCGCGGTCTTGGGGGTTTCCCTCATGAGCGACTGGCGAACCCGGAGGGTGATTGGCGAAAGAGAAGAGAAGAAGCGATCGTCAATCATCAATTACTCATCTTTCAATATGTAAAATAATAAACAAACAATTTATAGAACATTAGAATCTAGTAAAGTTAATTTAATATCAAATTTTTAAAAAGGATTTTCATCAACTGTTTGACGTAAATATTCCCAAGTTTTCGTTTGTTCTTCTTGTTCTCCCTCTTCTAACCACTCTTTTGTTAATTTTTTGAGTGCTTGATGTTGTTGATTTAAAATATCTTGATGTTGTGTATCTATTTCTGATTGAGTATGATTTGATAATTCTGATTTTAGAGTAACACTTTCTCGAAAGACTCGCAAAATTTGCACTAAATTCGGCCAGTATGCTTGAGGTGTAGCATGAATTTCTCTTAGAACATCTGTTAAATAGCTTTCCTCAAAACTGTTATTTAATTCAGGGTTATCAATTAACTCTGATTGAGACATAATTAATTATTCCTCATTATACTGTTCTTAATTTATTTATCATGCAAGTTCAAAAGCTTGACCAACTGAAGTTAAATCTTGTGTTTCTAATTTAATTTTGTAGCTTCAAATTTCCTAATTGTAGCATGATAAAAATGCTCATTCCTTCTTCCATAACTCATTTTTGATAAATTCCTCAACTTTTGAATAATTTTTTAGTAGATCAAGAGAATTTGAGTTCTTGAAATTGGAACTCAACCAATTACATATTAAACTATCTGCTAAAATATTATTTTTCATACGTTCATTTGCTAGTGAAAATTCTAAGTTTCGCAGTATTTGATTCCTTAAATTTTCTTGTTCTTCATTACTATGCTCGCTATTATCAATACTAATAAGGCAAATTGACTTGTTAAATTCATACCACGGGTATATTTCCTTTTTATCCTCAGCAAAAAAAAGTTTTTGATCTCTAATTTCTATTGCTTGATCTAATTCTCTTATAGATTCTTTAAAATTAGGGTATTTTTGATCTTTTAGTGCATATCCCAATTCAGCATGATATCTTTCCCTAATTTCGGGTTGAGTTTGGTTGTTGATACTATTTACTAATGCACGAAATACTGGAACTGTTCTTGAGATTCTATATTTACCATCTTCCTCTCCTGATAATTTTGCTTCTGATTTTATTTTATCTAGTTGAAAACTTAAACGTCTAGTTTCATGTGCTTGATACCAAATATTTATTTTAGTTGTATCAGACGCGCTACTAACTATTTGATCTAGTTGTTCCTGTTGTATTTCCTTTAGCTCTAATGCTCCTGATAGTATTTCTGAGACTCGAGATAATGCTTTAGCATCTCTTTCAGCTTGAGTTTTGAATTTATTGTCAACCTCTTCTATCTTATCTTTAAGGTTACTAGTATATGTGTCAACTGTTCTTAACGCAAATGCTAGAAACAGCCTTGTCCCAAGATATCCTGATATAAATCCTGTTACAAAAAAATATGTTAGTAAAGCAAATGTAAAACTCTTACTACTGGGAGTATCTCCTAAACCTTGAGAAAAATAGTTTGCTAGGTTTTCTACATTCTGAGGAATTTTATTAAGTTGTGTTAATCCAATTCCAACTAGAATTTTAGTAAGCCAGTCTGAAATCTGCTCTAGATTTGTATTTGGTTGATATATAGGATATTCATCTGATTGATTGCTAGTATCAATGTTATTTGGTTTTAATTCTTTGTTAAAATTAGTGCGAGGTATGCCAAATAAAAATCCAATAAAGATACCTACTACCAAGGATGATAGTATTACCATTAATCCTATGCTGAAAACAGATAAAGCCTGAGTTGGATAAAGATAAAATTGTACAGAATAACATAATAGTCCTACAAAACCTACGGAAATCAAACTGATAAAATAATTGAGATATTTACTAAATTCTGATAATTGAATATCTCTCGTTGACATAAAAGTTATTCCTTTTCAAGTAATGATGACAATTGGTTTTATCAAACCTTCATGTTTTTAGGTATGACATTTCGTTCATTTATTATTGAACTTCCATTACAGTCAATAACCCAATCCGTGATTTACGAATTGGGCTTTATTTTTTTGACCTACCGCAAGAAATTTACCCAGTGCTAAGTTAGCCTAGACGTACTCAGTTATTCATTTTTTTAAGAACTATTGAGATATTTTAAACTTCTCAGTTTTACACACCAACAATAATCAAGTTCTTGTAAATTAGCGACCATTTTTTACCTTACCTCATTTCACTAACTGGCTAGATTTTGAACAAACTTTTTTGTTATGTCGGTTCAAATCTTCCTTAGTAGCACCTAGCTGGGCTAGGATTTCGTACAAAAGCCAACCCCCAATCTCAGCATAAACTGGTATTGTGGTTGCTCGTCCATCTGGATGCTTCCAGCGTACATGATCACCTTTTTGGCGTTTTCTTTCAAAGCCAAGATCAGCTGCAAGTCTTTCCCAGTCTCGTGCTTTTACTGGCATCAACTCCCCCTAAATCTGGACTACGCAGACAGCACGGGAGGAAGACTTTCTTGAGGAAGGTGATAGAATTGTCTAGGCTTTGTAGTTAGAATAACACAAAAAATAATACTGCCAAACACTTACATGTATTTGGCAGCTGGTTGTCATTAATGGCTTTATATTTGCTAAGTATATGTTTTTTAACTATCTTAGCTTTCACGAAAGATGCCTAGTTTAATATCTTCAGGAAAAGGTTTTCCTTCTTCTTCGTACTCTTCTAGAATCATCTCAAATACGTCTTGTAGTTTTCTCAAGGCTTCATGTTGTGTCTTTCCCAAAGCATGACAACTAGGAATAGCCGGAACATAGGCAACGAAAGTACCATTGTCATCAGGGCGAATTATACTGATATAGTCTTGGAGGGATTTCATATTACAAATATACTCTAATTACAAGTGTAGCATATTATAGTTACTTATAGTATGTGCAGAGCGGGTATTTTTAGGTAAGGTATTAAGTTAAAACAGAAAATTGTAGGAAATGCCTATCCTAAGTATTTTTCAAAAATCTAATATCCTAAGATAGCGTAGAATTTAATTATTCAATAAGTAAGTATTTACGACCTCTTCTAAACTAAAAGGAGATTCTTGAGGTAAGAAATTCAATTTAATTCCTGTTTCCTCAGATGCTTTCAGACGAGCTTTTGCATAACAATCTGCAAATGCTTCTGTAAGTAAAGGTCGTAAACTAGGACTATCTTCTAATAATGCTTCAATACAGATATGTTGTTCTGTAATAGTGCTGCGCCAACTTTCACTGCGCTTTCCTGGTTGATATTGCCATTTTAATAAGTGCATTAATAGCACAATTAAACGGCTTTTTAACTCCCGTTTTTCACTTCTACCTATGCTTTCAATTTCTTCAATGAGATTCGGTATATCTATTTCATTAAGTTTGTTCTCTTTTAAATTTTGTACTATTGTTTGTGTCCACAAATAAAAGTGTTGATCATAAAGATTTTGTGTATTGACAAAAGATTGATTTGTCATTTATATCTCTCCTCATTTGTTCTAATAAACTAGACCATTTATGCAAAAATGTTGTAAACAAAAATGTTGCTAATCATTTGATTATGACTGAATTTGAGTTCTCACCCAGTCTCGAAATTCTCTGACTAATTCAAAATATTTTTTCTGACCAGCATTTTTCAAGAATTGACCAATTTCTGTTAAAAGTAAATTTGGGAAGGCTAAACTTTCTTCAGCAACTATGTATTTACCATCTTGTAAAATATTAATAGTAAATTCTCTACCATCATATCGCCAAATTTCTGGCACTCTCATTTCTGTGTAAACTGCAAACCGATCCTTGGAACTGCTAGTAATATCAATTTCTACCACTAAATCAGGTGGTGGATCTTGCTGTAAGTTAATTCTGTTTTTCCCTTGTACGAAAGTTACATTTTTGATGTAGAAACATTCGTCGGGTTCTCCACCAGCTAATTCTGGACGTTTGAAAGTAGTAGAACCCAGTGGATCAATATCTAATTCTAGTTCTTCGGCTAAAGTTTCTACAAATCTACCAACAATTCTTTTATAACGTTCGTGTTCAGGTGAAGGAACCATAATTTCTAGATTACCCCGATAATAAGTTAAGCGTAAACGACGATTTTTACTAAGTTCATTTAACAAACTTTCATAAGTTTGCCAACTAATACCTGATAAATGAACTATTTCCTCTGCATGAATCAAAGCTTGGCTAGTCATAAGCATAACCAGTAGTTTATATTAATTAACTATTGAGATAACTTGTAATTAGGACTACGAACCCTGTCTTTATAGTATAATTGTATGATCAAGGTTGCTACCATTATTAAGCCAGTTATAGTAAAGGGTATCTACTATGGCCAGAAAATCCAGGGATTTTAAAGATTTAATGAGGGAAAACACCAGTTCCCAGAACAGCCAGAAACATATTGAAGCACTCAGAGACAAGATGCTAGAAGAAGGTACATTAGCAGAATATGCCTCAAATATGGTGATACAACCCAAGGGTACTGAGAAAATGTCTGATATTATGAAGCGATTTGTTGAACCTTATGAAGATACTGTAGATAATTTAAGAGATTTTCGGTCTTTATTCAGTCTAGCAGCGATCGCCTGGAATGCTGCGTTAATGGCTGACTCTGAACAGAAAGAAGAAATTGATATCTTATTAGAAGAAAGTTTACAAGGTAAGGATGCAGAAGTTCAACAATTTACTAGACAAATTATTGCTGAACTCATAGCTAGAAAGAAAAAGCACTTCTCGCACATTAAACGGTTTATTGTTGACTTTGACATCACAGAAACAAGAGAACAATATCATATTGCTGTAGTCTCAACTTTGTTGAAAGAGCTTGAAGAACAGCAGTGATAATTTTAACAGGTTCTAATTGTGCTTGGGTTCATAGTGGTTAAATCATAATTATTGTTACACAGCATCTTCTTGCAGAATTTGCGGCTTATTCATATTTTATACCCATAAAAACTTAACTATCACTATATTTGACTCCTGATCCAATCTCGAAATTCTTGAACTAAATCTAAATAGTCTTTTTCTTCAACTTGTGATAAAAAATTAGATATTTCCGTCAAAGGTAAATTAGGAAAAGCTAAACTTTCATCAACAACTATATATTTAGCATCTTTTAAAATATTGATAGTAAAAATATTACCATCATATCGCCAAATTTCTGGTACTCCCATTTCTGCATAAATAGTAAAACGATCCTTGGAACTGCTATTAATATCAACTTCTACAACTAAATCAGGTGGTGGATCTTGTTGTAAATTAATTCTTTTTTTACATTTGATGAAATTGATATTTTTACAATAAAATGATTCATCTGGTTCTGCACCACTCAGTTCCGGTTTTTTGAAAGTAGTAGAACCAAGCGGTTTAATTCTAACTCTTAATTCTTCGGCTAAAGTTTCGACAAATCGACAAATCGACCTAGTAATTTTTTGTAACTTTCGTGTTCAGGTGAAGGAACTATAATTTCTAGATTACCGCGATAATAAGTTAACCTTAGACGGCGACTAGTACTGAGTTCATTGAGCAAGCTTTCATAAGTGTGGCAACTGATACCTGACAAATGAACGATTTCTTCGGGTTGAATCAGGGTTTGGCTAGTCATAGCATTTGCTCCAGGCTGTAAAATATCTATCATGACCCCTAATCTATCCCAGAAATTTTTAGAGTTAGACTTTTTTGTTGTCAACTTGAAAAATTCCACACTATAATGAAAGTGTGAACAACTTGGGTCCGTAACGGTTTCGACAGGTTGGCGAACGCTACTCTGTGATTCAGGTCGAGAGTGAGTCTCCTCTCGCAAATACAAGGCTCAAAAAATAGTAAATGCGAATAACATCGTAAAATTTGCTCGTAAGGAAGCCCTAGTTGCTGCCTAATAGCCTCTAATAGGTCCGAGCGTTTCTAGTCTGACTCCGTTAAGGGCTGGAAACCAACCCCAACGGATGCTCTAACAAGTATTCTCTGATTGACTTGTTAGCTAAGACTTAATCAGAGCATCCTACGTTCGGGACAATGAACGCTTCCCGCCTTGAGGATTAAAAAGGCTAAACCTGTGAATGAGCGGGGGGTCAATACCCAATTTGGACAGCAGTTCGACTCTGCTCGGATCCACTAAAAAATAACAAAACAGTCCACTTACAAGATGTGAGTGGACTTTGTTTTAAAAAATACAGGATGCCCTAACTTTGTAAAAAACTGTAAACTTTTGGAGCAACCTGCATAAATTTTTTCGTTAGCGGTGATAAGCAAACAGACTTAATTGCAGAAGTTGGGGAAAGATGAAGCCCCGATTGTTGGGCTATGGGGAAAAGGAAAAAACAGACTCCTTTCCCCCTCAAACCCTTTTTCAACAAAGAATCAAACTAGCTTTACTACTTAGTCTAATCTTTGGTATTCAATTAGCAGGATTTTGTTTCGATTTGGTACGCATGGTCAAGATTCTGCCTCTTTTTTTTAGGACTCGTCGTAATCGGTCAGGACTGAGGTGAACTTGTCTTTCACAAGCAAGTTTTTTGGCTAATTGCTTGGAATTATAAGCGCGGGGATCTTGAGCTAGGCAATTTTCTAAATATTCTAAATCCGATTCTGTATATCGGGGTTTCCCTCCTCGACCTGGAGCATCCCATAACCCAGCTAACCCCATTTTTTCCCAGCGATGCAATGTTTGTCTCACTGTGGAAATTGCCCAGTTTAAACCTAGAGCAATTTGCTCATTTTTTAGACCACGGGCATTGAGCAGTAAAACTTGAGCGCGGTCTCTGGTACGTTGAGGAACATCTTTAGCTTTCCTCAATTCTTCTAATGTCTGTTTTTCTTCGTCAGTTAAAACAATTTTCAGTCGGCATCCCATAGGTGACAGTCTTTCACAGAGTTGTTGGCATAATAAACGTGTATTCACGCCTGTATACTTGCAAGCAAAGTATAAGGTAGCACTGCATGTTGAGCTTGATCACAAGGATTAGTTTTGCCGAACTCTAGCCAGGGGTTTGCTATGCGAGAAGTATGGGCTTGAAAAACACTTGATAACAAATTAGCAATTTGTCATTAGTCTAGCCAAGGCTTACCAAAATAGCTTTCCTGAGTAGCATTGTCAACAGCAAAGCTGCAATATACTGTATATTACAATACTTTTAATGCTGCTGAATTACAGGGTACAGTGATGCTATTGACGGCAATTCTAGCTTTTGTGTATTGAGCATAGGCTCATTAAATATCCTGACTAGGGTGTGAGCTAACTAATTCCAACTCCCCATAGTTGCAGAAATTGGCTAAAGTAGCTCTAGAGGTTATACCATCAATAAAAATTGGGCTGAGGGTTTTTTTCATTCTTTTAATTTCAGTAGATACACAAGTGCCTATTATGACTTTAACACTGTTTTTAGTGTTCCTGAAAATACTCAACTTATTGCTCCCAAAAATGGGAATTCTCAAGTTAAGTATGTGTCAAGATTCAGCACAAGGCAACGACAGTTTAAGGTTACATAGGTAGTTGTAGATTGATCAGTCAAACGCTTATGCTGTAAGCAGCATTATCGCTTGACTCAATACCTGGTCAATGACTGGAAGTAGCTTGACGGGTTGTTAATAACACATTCTAGTTGATCTGTTAGTATTATTACTGGATTTACTGAGTGCTTTATAAAAACTTTAAAAAAGATTAACATAAAAGCTTTACACTTTGATGGGTGGAAACAAAATCCAGAAAATTGCTGAAAATCTTACTGATGCTGTTATAATACAGATACTTCATTACGTTAATTTTTATTATTGCCTCTGTTAAGAAGATAGAATATCAGAACTTTATTCGGTTTGTCCTAGTGATAGCTAAATTGACCAGCCAATTCACTGGAAGTAATTTCTAGGTTATTTGATAAATATTAGTAACAAATGATGCTGATTATTTAGACTATTTTCGATCCTGAAAAAATATTAAGTAATTTTACGGTGCTATGATATTGGTGTCTGAGTTCGTGACCAAGCTTCTTTTCGGATTGCTGTAGATAAGTAATGAGACAGAATTAATTACACAACTGATTTTTCTGTTCCCTGTTAAGAGTTCCCTCTCTCAACGAGTGAATTTAATTTTGTCCAACTACTTATTACTAATGAGTATTTGATGATTTTTATTACGAATTTTTGGCGGAATAAGTGAGGACGTGTATGATGTTTGTGGTATTTTCAATTATGCAAGAAAAATCAATATTTGAAATGTGGCAATTGTAGCTTTTTGGATACTTAGGATATTTTAATGTCAAAAAGTATGCTAAGGAATAGCAGCAATTGCTACAAATTATTTTTTGCTAAATATAATCTTGATTACAACTTTAAAAAACGTTTCTAGAGAGAATGGGGGCAGAAGAAACGATATTTTATTTGCGCTCGGAGACGACTAATAATGGTAGCGGTCGCAGAGAACGTTCAGCATCGGTTAACTATACAGACTGTAGAAATTGCCCCTAATACCACAGCGATTCGCTCTCTAGACTGGGATCGCGATCGCTTCGATATTGAATTCGGTTTGCAAAATGGTACAACCTATAATTCTTATTTAATTCGGGGCGAGCAAAACATTTTAATTGATACTTCTCATCAGAAGTTTCGTCAACTGTATTTAGACACTCTCAAAAGTCTGATTAATCCTAAGAATATTGATTACATCATTGTCAGTCATACCGAACCAGATCATAGCGGTTTAGTAGAAGATGTATTGCGTTTAGCACCAAGGGCGACTGTTTTAGCTTCTAAGGTGGCTTTGCAGTTTTT
>DATGXQ010000569.1:0-16645 GCA_035298905.1 Nostocaceae cyanobacterium
GGGGAGAGGGGGAGATGGGGAGAAGAAGATAGGGGGGACAGGGAGAGGGGAGAGGGGAGAAATAAGAGTCTTTGTCTGTCCCCGTGTCCCCGTGTCTCTTTTCTCCGCGTCCCCGCGTCCCCGCGTCCCCGTGTCTCTTCCCCAATTCCTAATCTACAGACAAGCCTTTAGATGCTAACCATTCTCGGTTAAATATCCGTGATTGATAGCGGCTACCACTATCACACAAAATGGTGACAATGGTATGTCCGGGGCCTAGCTGTTTGGCTAATGCCACAGCACCAGCTACATTTATTCCTGTAGAACCACCCATTAACAACCCATCTTTTCGCAATAATTGGTAAACCACACGTAAAGCTTCATGGTCATCAATCTGGATAGCATCGTCAGTAGGTACGCCTTCCATGTTAGCTGTAATGCGGCTATTACCAATACCTTCGGTGATGGAGTTGCCTTCGATCTTGATTTCACCGGTTTTGATATAGCTGTAAAGCCCACTACCCATAGGATCAGCAACAACACACTTTACTGCCGGGTTTTTTTCTTTGAGATACATTGCTACACCGGCAAATGTGCCACCCGTACCGGTCGCCGCTACCCAACCATCTATTTTACCGCCGGTTTGTGTCCAAATTTCTGGGCCTGTGGTTTCATAGTGTGCGCGGCGATTAGCTAGATTGTCAAATTGATTAGCCCAGATGGCGTTTTCCATTTCTGCCGCAATTCTACCAGATAACTTAACGTAGTTATTAGGATCTTTGTAAGGAACTGCGGGAACTGGTCTAACTTCAGCCCCCAAGGTTGTGAGTGCGTCTATTTTTTCTTGGGATTGGGTATTGGGAATAATAATTAAGCATTTATACCCTTTGGCATTGCAGATGTGTGCTAAACCAATCCCAGTATTTCCCGCAGTTCCTTCGACAACAGTACCACCAGGTTTAAGTAGTCCTTTTTCTTCCGCGTCTTGGATAATGTAAAGTGCAGCCCGGTCTTTGACAGAACCACCAGGATTAAGAAACTCTGCTTTAGCAAGGATTTCGCAACCTGTTTCTTCACTAAAACTATTTAAACGAATTAGCGGAGTGTTACCGATAGTACCGACAAATCCATGTTTAATATCCATTTTAAAGTTACCTGAGCGATCGATCATCCAAATTTTCACTCATATCATAAGGGGACTGGTGTATATTAATCGTCATGCTACTAGCTATCTCAATATCTTTTTAATACAAATATTCACACTATACTTGATGATTACAGCCAATCTTCTTAAAAGTATGTAATAACTCTAGTATTTAGCTGTAAGCAAAGTAAAATAACAGTAATCATTATATTTTCTTACTCGTAGGAGTTTTACAGTGGTGGCTAAGTATTCATCTCAGCTAAAATCCGAAATGAGCGGTAGTGAAAAATTCAAGATTAGCGATCGCTCAATTTTGTCCTACTTTAACTGTCCTCAATAGGTAGACACCTATGGCATCTCCAGATGAGAAAGAACACGAACTTCAACGCCGAGTTGAAGCCAGACTGCGGGAAATGGCAGAAAAAATCCATGCTTCCGAAATACCCCATTATCAAACTGTCAAACATCAGCCGGAAGAGGCTCAAAAACCTTGGGTGAAAAAAGCTATTCTTGCTGGAAAGCTGTTCGGACTGGCGGTTGCTGCATTAATAGCAGTCAGGGTAGCCTCAGTCTTAGCAGGAGTGATGATTGTTGCACTCCTGGGTTGGATGGCTTACAAACTGTTTTTGGAATCACCGAAAAAGAAATCATAACTAAACTTATATTACCATGAATTATCAATTTGGCACTGATAGATTTATTGATGATTTAGGCCGCATTTCCCAAACTAGAACCGAGATTTCTATATCTTTAAGCAAAATCGCTGATATCATTAACCAAGCTGAATTAGCTGGCGATAGTTCTTCAGGAAAATTGAGTTTATCTAGGGATATTGAAGATATTAAAGCCGCTAGTAAAAATCTCCAACAAGGTGTATTTCGCTTGTTAGTTTTAGGGGACATGAAACGCGGAAAAAGCACCTTTCTCAATGCCTTAATTGGCGAAAATTTGCTACCAAGTGATGTCAATCCCTGTACGGCAGTATTAACACTTTTACGCTACGGGCCAGAAAAGAAAGTTACTATTCATTTTAATGACGGTAAAAGTCCACAGAGTTTAGATTTTCAAAGCTTTAAATATAAATACACTATCGACCCAGCCGAAGCTAAAAAACTAGAACAAGAGAAAAAACAAGCTTTTCCCGATGTAGATTATGCTGTGGTGGAATATCCTTTAACTCTGCTAGAAAAAGGCATAGAAATTGTCGATAGTCCAGGGTTAAATGATACTGAAGCGCGGAACGAACTATCATTAGGTTATATCAATAACTGTCATGCCATTTTGTTTGTGATGCGAGCTTCTCAACCTTGTACCTTGGGTGAGAGACGTTACCTAGAAAATTACATTAAAGGCAGAGGTTTAACAGTCTTCTTTTTAATTAATGCCTGGGATCAGGTAAAAGAATCATTAATTGATCCTGATGATACTCAAGAATTAGCAGCAGCAGAAGGTAGACTCAGACAGGTATTTAAAGCTAACTTAGGAGAATATTGTATTGTTGATGGTCAAGATATCTACGAAGAGCGTGTATTTGAACTCTCATCAATTCAGGCACTCAGACGCAGATTAAAAAACACCCAAGCTGATTTAACAGGAACAGGTTTTCCCGAATTTATGGGGGCTTTAAATACTTTCTTAACTAGAGAAAGAGCCGTCGCAGAATTGCGGCAAATTAGAACATTATCTAGACAGGCCGTTAACAATACCCGTGAGGCAATTGACAGACGTATTCCTTTACTTGACCAGGATGTTAATGAACTGAAAAAACGGATTGAATCTGTAGAACCAGAATTTACTAAACTCAACAGCATTCGTGACCAATTTCAACGGGAAATTTTCAGCACTAGAGACCAACAAGCGCGAGGAATTTCTGAATCTTTCCGTAGTTATGTGTTAAACTTAGGCAACACTTTTGAAACCGATTTTTTACGCTATCAACCAGAATTGAACTTCTTCGATTTTCTCAGCAGTGGTAAACGAGAAGAATTTAATTCAGCCTTACAAAAAGCTTTTGAAAAGTACATTGCAGATAAATCTGCGGCTTGGACTTTAACGGCTGAAAGAGATATTGATGATGCCTTCAGAAGTTTATCACGTAGTGCTGCACAATATGGTGCATCCTACAGCCAAGTCACAGAACAAATTACGGAAAAATTAACTGGTCAAAAAGTTTCAGTTAATGCTAAAACCAGCGTAGAAGATGATAATTCCCCTGGTTGGGCAAAATGGGCAATGGGTTTGTTATCTTTGTCTAGAGGAAACTTAGCAGGATTTGCTTTAGCTGGTGTTGGTTTTGATTGGAAAAATATCTTATTAAATTATTTCACAGTGATTGGTGTAGGAGGAATAATTACAGCTTTTACGGGGATTATTCTTGGACCGATTGGTTTTGCATTGTTGGGTTTGGGTGTAGGAATTCTCCAAGCAGATCAAGCACGGAAAGAATTAGTTAAAACAGCTAAAAAAGAGCTAGTTAAATACTTACCTCAAATAGCAAATGAACAGGCAAATACTGTTTATAACGCAGTAAAAGAGTGTTTTGACACTTATGAAAGAGAAGTCAGCCAACGAATTAATGATGATATTAATGCTCGCAAATCAGAGTTAGATAATTTGTTGAAACAAAAGGAAACTAGGGAAATAAATCGTGATACAGAATTAAAACGATTGCAAAAATTACAGACAGATGTCACAGAGGAATTGCGAAAAATTGAAACCGCTTACAGTAATTTATTAGCTTATTACAGTTAGCGTCACCTCTAGAAAATGTAGCCAATCATAAGTAGGGGTTTAGCAATACTAAACCCTTCTACCTCCTGCCCCCTGCCTCCTGCCTTCTGTCTTAGCTTATGCCACAACCAGATACACTCTACACCGGACTAATAGATTCTCTTAAATCTGCCTGTAATTTGCTCAATTTAGACAAGACATCACAGCTATACCAAGATGTCGCTGCTATAGGTAATCATTTAGCTAATCCTAATTTTCAAATTGCGGTATTTGGCCCTTTTAATCATGGCAAATCAACTTTACTAAATGCCTTGTTGGGAACTAAAACTTTACCTATTGATTTAATTCCCACAACTGGGGCTGCAATTACGGTAAAGTATGCAAGTGATGTGAGAACTAGAATTATGTTGGTAGATGGGACGGAAATCTACCGCAGTGGAACAGAGGTTTTACAACAGTTTGCAATTTTAGATCAGAATAGACAGATGCGGAAAGATGTGGCATCTGTAGAGGTTTTTTGTCCGCATCCGTTTTTAGAAAGGGGTGTGGAATTTTTGGATTTACCGGGGACAAATGACAGAGAAGCACAAGATAATTTAGTGCGCGATCGCCTTTTGGGTGCAGATTTAATTATACAGTTATTAGATGCCCGTAAGTTGATGACTTTGGGTGAACGGGAAAACCTGCGCGATTGGTTATTAGATCGGGGAATTAAAACGGTAATTTTTGTGGCTAATTTCCTCAATTTACTAGAACCAGAAGAACAAAAACAAGTCCACAATCGCTTGCTTTTTGTTGCAGAAAGTTTCCGCGCTGACTTACCACCTGGTTTTAGTAATTTGTATCGAGTTGATGCTTTACCCGCTTTACGCGCTAGATTAAAAGGTGATGTTGCTGCGGCTAATAGTAGTGGTTTAGTGGCTTTTGCTTCAGCTTTGCAAAATATTGTCACAACTTTACAAAAAAATCGTGGTAGTGTGCGGTTGCCTAGAGTAGAAGCGATCGCTTCCCGCATTCAACCCATGTTAGTTAATAAAATTTATCAGATTTCCAGCGAAGTTAAAGCCTTTGACGATAAAGAAAATGCCAAAATTGCCGTCAAGGAAAAAGCTAAAAGTCTGATGCAGCAAGGCTTTAAGGTCAGTGTATTAGAATTACGAGACTGGTTAAGCTTACCTCAACTGTTAACTAAGTATCAGGGAGAAGCCGCGATCGCACTTGCAGAAAACAAATTTTACGAATGGCAAACAAATAAATTAAAAAAAGACTTGGCAGAAGTACAATTAGCTGTCATGAAATGGCTATATCAAGCCCAAGAATTTTTTCAAGAAGAACGACCCGAAGATTTATTATTTACCTTTCCTAGTCCCCCACAATTAAACTTACCAAATCAAACTAATAATAAAGGTTATTTAGATGAATCTGGTTCAGTAGCGATTGGTGGTGGGATTGGTTGGTTGTTAGGTGGGCCTGTTGGTGCTGCTGTCGTCGGTAGTATTTCTTATCTATTAAATAAAAACATCCAAAAGCTAGATTCCAAATCCGCTAAAGAAACTTATCATCAAGAAGTTGCTAAAATTTGTATTGCCGCAGCAGAAAATTATTTATCTCGTTTTAGCAGTGAAAGTTTATCTATTTTAGCTGAGTATGAACAAAAATCAGCCAAAATGTTTAACTATACAGTTAGTCAAGAACCACAGGAAATTACTCAGAAACGTAATGAAATGCAGCAATTACAAAATGGTTTTAATCAATTACTGAGTGAACTAGAAAAAGTAAATATTACGACTAAATATAAACCCTATCAAGAAAAGCCACCACAATCTAATTATACTCAAAATACAACTATCAATGCAGAGAAACCCCCGCAACAAACCTATTCACCACCACAAGCAAAGAAAGTAGAAACACCTCATCAACAAAAAACCTATTCACCACCTCCCCCTAAACCAGATTTAGAGGCTAAATTTCGCAATTGGGAATTAGACCAGGAAATCGCAGAAATTAAAGCAAATATGCAATCATCTGGTTATCAAAATAAGCAACCACAACCAAATACCAATCAAAATCAAAAATCATCCAATCAACCAAAAGCTTCTAAAGAACAAGAAAAAGTTGCTATTGCTTATAAAATTCTAGGCTTACAGCAAAATGCTTCTTTTGCAGAAGTGAAACAAGCATATAAAGCTTTAGTTAAAAAATGGCATCCTGATTTATATGTGAACCAACCACAGATGCAAAAAAAAGCCCAAGATAATATGCGCTTATTCAATGACGCTTATACTATTTTATCTAATCACTTTGGTTAAATTGAGTTAATGTATATCGCATTCTACAAATATTGCAGATTTGAGTTGTGAACTGACTTTTGGAAAAAGGGAACTCTTAACAGGGAACAGGGAACAGGTAGCGTTCATAAATGATTTAGGATTGCTATAGAAGAGAACAACAATTGAAAGTAGGGACACGGCATTAGAAATATTGTTGTCAAACCGAAATGTGATCTATGCCGTGTCCTCACCCCCATAAGGCCAAGCTTGTAACCTGGAGTTTGTTCACAATTAGGACATAGCAATGCTATGTCCCTACATAAGTTTTTATAGATTAACGTTTGAAATGCTGTTAAAGCTGAAATATGGGTTTATTTGAATTTGGCAATTCTTAAAAAGACAATCTCGATATATATGGGCGCAGTCTTTTCCATTATACATAAAGTATAATCTAACGGTATGCAGGTTGTCAAGAGGGTAAAAAAGAATATTTTGCTAAAATTGCAAAGCTTCTAGATTGCCATACAAAGCTTTTGCATCACTATACAAAGCTTGTAGATTACTCTGCAAAGTTGTTGTATTGCTATACAAAGCTTGTAGATTACTCTGCAAAGTTTTACGTTAGCAATCTTAAAAGATAAGTTGTTAAACAATTGTATTAGGGTCAATACCCAAAGCTTTTAGCTGTTCTGCTAATCGGTTTGCGCGTTCTTGCGCTTGTTTTGCTTGTTCTTCTGGAGTTAATAGCTTTTGTCCTTGTTCGTTATACCAATACAACCATTCTCTAGTGATTCCTTGATACGTTCCCCGTTCTATACCAATGCCTAAACCGATTTCCGGCAACCAGACAGGATTACCATCTTGTAAATAATATACTCCATCAATTAATTTATAAATTTCCAGCTTTAGTTTACGATGACGATGAGGATTATAAATTACATAATACAAAATTTCCAAATAGGCATATTTATCTTTCTTAGCACAATACTCTTGACGATAAATTTTTGAAACTACCTCTAGTGCTAAAATCGGTAGTTTCTGTTCTTCCCACAATACATAACTACTGCGAAGATTTTCATCATAAAAACGTTCAACTCCTAAACTCAGAAAAGCACTAGGAACTATTGGGGGTTGATTAGGGTCATGATAAATACCCATTCGCCTAGCAAAAAACCAATCTAAACGATTAGCCCAAGCTATTGCTAATGTTTCTCTGAGCAAATTAGGAATTAGATGTTGCAATTCATCATCTACAGGCGTATCATCTGAGTTGGGTAATTCCTCAGACGATGGCATACAAGCACGAGGGTCATATTTTAACATCAGAGAATTAAGATTAAGTAAATATTTTTCTTTGTCTCAATTCTATACTAACTACCAGCCTTGCATTTCTACCAATTCCATACACAAATTATTAATTGCTTCTAAATCTGGTCTTGGCGGTAAATCAGATTGCTCATAATAAACATCCATTTGAGCAACTAAATCTTCAGCCTTTTTCATTAGCTGTTCATAAGTATATTCACCATGCAAAATCGCTTTTAAATCATCTACATCGCCAGCGATTCTCCTATCAACAATTACTTCTCCTCTCTGCAAGATTTCTAAACCGCTACGCAGTAATCTGATGCAGTGCATTCCATGTTTTAAGTCATAACCAGACTTGCGTTCCATTTCTGCTCGTACTGGGTTGCGGTTCTCTTGCCATGATAAGTAAGCTTTCCATTCTCGTAATGCTGTCTGATAGCTTTGGCTTTTTTGCAATAACCGAATAAAATCTTTACGGCTATTTGTGAGATTCTGCGTATATTCCAGAGCTTCATCAGATAAGGTATATTGTTTTAAAATTCCTTTAAAATCAATATCTGCTGTCAAAAGTTTATATAATTGTTCTGCTTCTTCCAAAAACTCTATTTTCCCTCTGATTAAAATATATAGATATTCGAGAAAAGCATTTAATTCTTCTTTTGACAATGGGATTTCATCTTCAATACCATAATCAGCCGGGATGGGTTTCTTTTGGGGAGGGTTTAACAACCATTTACGATGGGTTTCCATTTTCTTAATTTGAGCAAACGCATAACCCGAATAGGTATGCTTAACTTTTTTGCTCAAAAACATTTTTCTGTGTTTAATTAAATGTTCTCCTACAGGAGTTAGCACAAGATAGTTTTGCAACCACAATAATTCTAAGATGTTGGGATTTGCTCCTGCTAATAGTTGCAGAATCTTCCTTAACTCATAAATTACTGTGTCTTGATTATGATCTAAAAATGGAAATATTCCTGGTTCATCCCACCCAGTATCTTTTTGCTCAATAATGCTATCAAATCCTAAGTAAAACCGTTTAGGGGCTATGAATACACCCCGATAATCAAAGTCAGAGTCAGGCCGATTTAATCCGTAGCCATGACTTCCTACTAAACCGATAAATATTGTTCTTTGTTCAACTTCAATTCTTTTCATACTGTTGATAATACTTGCCAAAGTTTTGAATAAAGTCCATCTTGTTGAATCAAATCTGTATGATTGCCAGAAGCAACAATACTCCCTTTTTCTAACACAAATATGACGTTGGCGTGTAATGCTTGATTCAATCGATGAGTGATGACGATGACTGTCATATCTTTGGCGATATGTTCTAATGTAGTAATGATTTCTGCTTCTGTAACGGGATCTAGTGCTGATGTGGCTTCATCAAGGATTAATATAGCTGGATTTCTCACCAAAGCCCTAGCTAATGCGATTCTTTGCTTTTGTCCGCCGGAAAGTTGCCCGCCGCGATCGCCTACTGCTGTATCATATCCTTGAGGCAAAGTTAAGATGAAGTCGTGTATCTCTGCGGCTTTAGCTGCGGCTTCTACCTGTTCATCACTGGCTGTTAAGTCTCCCATGCGAATATTGTCACGCACAGAACAGTTGAATAATATCACTTCTTGAGATACTAACCCAATTTGGGAACGGAGCGATCGCAACGTTACTTTACTTAAATCAACCCCATCAAATAAAATTCTCCCCGCTTGCGGTTCATAAAATCGTGTGAGTAAATTCACAATTGTACTTTTACCCGCACCACTAGCACCCACAAAAGCCACAAAATCTCCCTGACGAATTTTCAAAGATAAATTTTCAATTCCGCTTCTATCTTCAGAATATTTAAAAGAAACATGATCAAAGTAAATTTCCTGTTCAAAATGCTGTAAATCTACTGCATCTGGTGCGTCTTGAATTTTCGGAACAGTTTGTAAAATATCCTGAATACGTTGCATTGCTGACGCACCATTGATTAAATGAGGTAGTCCCCAGCTAAAGTAATTAATAGTCGAATTTAATCCGACCATGACTACCTGATTAGAAACCAATGTGCCTACGGAAATCCAATGCCAATATGACATTGCTGCACTAATAGCCAAAATTGTGATTTGCACTAGAATGAAAGTAATTTCAGGAACTCTCTGTACTAGATAAGATAAAAATTTAGCCTTGATATATACTGGCTTTAATTCTGATAATTGGGTAGTAAAATCTGCTGACATCCTTGTTTCTAGCCCAAAGATTTTAATTACAGGCTGAGAAAGAATATTCTCTTCTATGACACTAGCAATGTATCCTTCTTTTTGTCTGAGTTCGTATCCTGGCTGTGTAGCAAAACCTATAATTAGAGTCGGTGCTAAAGCACAAACAATTAATCCCACAGAACTGATAATAGCTAATTGCCAATTGAGATAAAATAAATAAGTTGCAGAGAAAATAATATTAGTAATATTTAAAAATATTACGGTCATTCCCTGAATAATGCTGTACTCTACTTTTTCTGCATCAGCTAGAAAACAGTTAACAATATTGCCGGCGGAGTTAATGCCAAAAAATCTCATTGACAAGCTTTGGATATGGTCAAACAAATCCTGACGTAGTTGATTAGTGATTAAAATACTAAAGCGAGCATCAAAATAATCAATTAGCAAATTAATGATCGTTAATGCAATTGCTCCTCCCCCAAGTAATAACAAAATAAAAATTAGTAAATCATAATTTTGAGGAACAATTGCTTGGTCAATAATAAATTTAAAACTTGCACCTATCCCGGCGTTAAATGCTGCCTCGAAGATCCGACCACATATCAAAAATAATGCTATCCATTTGTAAGGATAAATATATTTAACTACTGTTTGTATATATTTCCAAATACTCATTTTATGACCTTGTTTGAGAATTGATACCTTTGCCATGCTGCGTCCACTATGGCGTTAATAATTCCCGTATATGTTACACCTGCCAAACGCCCCATAATTATTAAGTCTGAGTAAATATGGTCTAGTCCTGGTAAGGGGTTGATTTCTAGAAATTGTAAAACTCCTTCACCGTCACAACGCAAATCTAAACGGGCAACGTCACGACAACCAAGGGTATGATAAATATCCAAGGCTAGTTTTTGTGCTTGTATGGCTAGTGGGTCAGAATTGATTAATAATTGATAGGCTACTCTGTCTAAATATTCCTTTTTATTTAAAGTTGTATAGGCGGTTGTTTCGGCTTTGTCTGTAAAAATTACTTCCATTACTCCGACTACTTTAGCTGTATGACCATTGCCAATAATGCCTACTGTTACTTCTCGACCAGGGAGGAAAGTTTCTATAAGAATAGGCTGTTTAAATTGATTGTGTAATGCTTGATAAGTGTTAACTAATTCTGCTTTTTCTTTGACTAAAGATTTTCCAGTGATGCCTTTAGAACTACCTTCAGCTACAGGTTTAAGAAAAAGCGGTAAGGGTAAGTTAATGTTAGCGGCTTCTGCAAGGCTGTTAACTACTGTAAAGGGGGCTGTAGGTAAACCGCGATCGCGTACTATGCTTTTAGCCAATGCCTTATCTAAAGTCAAAGCACAGGTGAGAGGGTCAGAAAACGTGTAAGGCTGGTCAAATAACTCGCAAACTGCGGGTACTTGGGCTTCACGCGATCGCCCTTTTACACCTTCAGCTATATTAAAGACCAAATCCCAGTGCTGACCATTTGCTAATCTCCGTGCTAGTTCTCTACCATTACCAATGCGTTCTACTTGATGTCCTAAATCATTAAGAGCTTTTTCTAAGCCGATGATTGTTTCTTCATCATCAAATTCCATCACTTCAGTAGCGCTGAAACCAGCTTTCAGGTATTCTATTTTTAGGTCATAACATAGTCCAATCAATAAACTCATTAGTTTTAACTAACTCCAGAATTGTTGGTGATGGCGAGCGAAGATATTTCCTCAACAGTATCAAACCATAGAGGAGATTGATCGTCAGGACAACCATTATTATAGTTGGCAGTAATTTCTTCTCCTACTTCTATATCTTGTAAGGCAATGTATTCTATTGCTTTTTCAGTGAATTTCTTTACGTAGTAAGTATTGGGTTGGTAAGAATGGTTAATCAGAGACACCAAACCAAAGGCGATCGCTGCTGCTGCATTTTCCCAATCGTAGTAATAATTTCCCAAAATTGTTTGATCAATTAATCCAACTTCTGCGGCTGGGATCACAACAACTGGTGCTTTCTGAATGATTTCTCCTTTCACAAAACGTTTTTGTGCAAATACACCCCGTCCTTTGAGTTTGGTATTTCCGACAATCAGCATTTTAACAACTCTCCCAATCTGACTGAGTTTTCAAGTTTAAAATATTGTGGCAGTACAAACTTGATATTTTAGATGAATAATGACCTATTCACTCAGGTGTTTTAGATTGGATCTATATAAGTGAAGCTCTTACCTTCCCAGTTTCGCGCGATCGCCTCACCATTTTCATAACTGATTAAAGTCTCTGGTTGAATAGGTATTTTCCCACCACCACCAGGGGCATCAATCACATAAGTAGGCACAGCATAGCCAGTAGTATGACCACGCAATTTAGAGATTAAATCTAGCCCAGTTTGTATACTTGTACGTAAATGACCAGTCCCCACCACAGGGTCACATTGGTAAAGATAGTATGGACGTACACGCAATTTTAGCAGACCGTGAAACAAATTTTTCAAAGCTTGTTCTGAGTCATTTACACCTTTAAGTAATACAGTTTGACTACCTAAAGGAATACCCCCATCAGCCAGTAAATCACAGGCTTGGGCTACTTCTGGTGTTAACTCCCGCACGTGGCAAAAATGCACAGATAGCCATACGCGATGTTTACGTAATACAGTTACTAATTCCGGGGTAATTCGTTGCGGTAAAAAACAGGGTACACGAGAACCAATCCGCACAAATTCAATATGAGAAATAGTCCTTAGCCGCCCTAGCAAATTGTCTAAAAATTCATTAGACATCAATAAAGGATCGCCACCAGAGATTAACACATCACGTACTTCTGTATGTTCTTCCAGGTAAGCAATAATCGCCTCTAAACGTCGTTTAATTGGATACATTTCGCCTTGGCTTACCAATCTGGAACGGGTGCAATAACGACAATAAGCTGCACAACTATCTAAGGCTAAAAGTAACACTCGATCAGGATAACGGTGTACCAATCCAGGTACAGGAGATTTATGATCCTCTCCACAGGGGTCTATCATATCCCCAGGACTAACAGAAAGTTCTTCTTGTCTGGGTATTACTTGTATTCTTAAAGGGCAGTTAGCATCTTCAGGGTCAAGTAATGCAGCAAAGTAGGGGGTAACAGAAACAGCAAATTTATCAGGGGCGATCGTTAAACCTTGTGTTTCAGATGGAGTCAACTGCAATAACTTTTGAAACTGTTCTAATTTTGTCAAGCGATGACGCATTTGCCACTGCCAATCATTCCACTTTTCAGGGTCATAAATTTCGCCTATAATCTTACAAATATCTTCATATTGATTATTAGTGACTAAAGATTTAGAAAAAACAGTATTGTTGATCATGATTTAAAATTTAATTGAAACGAATGAATACTATCATTAACTGACGATCACATCGCCATCATTACCGTAATATTTTTTCTGCTTTGTGAGGATTTAAGTTTTCAAGACAACAAGCCCACAAAACTCAGAGTCAGATAACAACATTTTTTGTGCAGTATTGACTTAAAGATAAGTGTTAGAATACAATCTTAGATTGTCTGTCTATTTCCGCTCGGATCAGGTAGACACACTACAAAAGCTGAGAAGCGAGTGGACGCAAAGCCCCCGCAACCAGCTACCTGTACGGCAACCTTAAGGACAATTTCATGACCTACGCAATTATTGAAACTGGCGGTAAACAAGTAAAAGTAGAAGCAGGGCGATTTTACGACATTGAATTATTAGATGCCCAACCCGACGACAAAGTTACTATCAACTCAGTATTACTTGTGCAGCATGACGGCCAAGTCACCATTGGACAACCCCTAGTCACAGGTGCGACTGTAGAAGGCACAGTGCTAAAGCACTACCGGGGTAAAAAAGTCCTGGTGTACAAGATGAAGCCGAAAAAGAAAACCCGCAAAAAACGCGGTCATCGCCAAGAAATCACCAGATTGCTGATTAACACCATCAGCCTCAATGGTACAGTTTTAGCTAATGAAGAAGCAGCAATTTCTCCTGCTTCCGTTACCGCAACTCCCGTCACCGAAACTAGTCCTAGCGAAACAGCTGCGGAATAATTAAAGAGAGTAGAACAAAAAAGAGGAAATCATGGCTCATAAGAAAGGAACAGGTAGTACACGTAACGGACGTGATTCTAATGCCCAGCGACTAGGCGTAAAGAAATTTGGTGGTCAAGTTGTACGTGCTGGTAACATCTTAGTACGTCAACGTGGCACTAAATTCCATCCTGGTAATAACGTCGGTATCGGCAAAGATGACACTCTCTTTGCTTTAATCGATGGTGTAGTTACCTTTGAAAGAAAGGGCAAAAGCAAGAAAAAAGTTAGCGTCTATTCACCTGCTACTCAAGAAGCAGTTGAAGAAGCGGTAGCAAGCTAGTTATTTGGGGTGATTGGTGAGCCAGCGCGGTCTTGAGGGAAACCCTCATCAGCGACTGGCGAAACCAAAGGGTGATTGGGTAAAGAAATTTTCCCCAATAGCCAACACCCAATTAACTAATAAAATTGTGAACTAGCCGATAAATAAATGCACCTGTTGCTAAACCCACAAGTGAACAGGTAGAGGTAAGACAAAAAGCTAAACTTGCTCTAAATCTAGCTGCTTGAAAGTCGATTTTGACTAAAATCGTTGCCGAAATTATGAGTAAAGTATCAAGAAATACTCGAAACCAGGATAACATTACGAAAAAAAGAAAAGCGGCTAATATAGTAACACCAAAAGTTCTGGTATTAGATTTAAACAAGGTAGTTGAATACTCATTCAATTTTGACAAAGGCACTGTCAAGCTAACTAGTAAAAGCAAGATAGAAACTACAGCTATCGTCCAGATAAACAAAGGGGCTTTTGCTTCAGATATCATCCAGCCCAAAGTACTGTAACTCATCAGCATTAATGCCAGAGAAAAAAAAGGGATTCTTTCTAGGATGGACATAATTTTCGTATTCCTATAGCAATCCGATTTGAGTTGTGAACTTACTTATGGAGAGAAGGGAACAGGGAACAGGGAACAGGGAACAGGTAGTTTTCATAAATGATTTAGGATTGCTATAGTACTGGTTGCAGCGATTTTTTGCGAAATTTTGCTAAATATTGAAAACAACTATCAGCTACTATCATCTATGTTGACGAGGTTTAACTTTGGGCTGTCAAACTTGTTTATGCTGAAGCGATCGCTCAAGTAAGATGACTACTTACCGCCTCAGCTTCAGTTATGAGTCTATGATCATGTTTTTTTAGACTCAATCCACAAGTAGTTATGCTCTACTCAACTAGCTAGACAAGTTTACAGAGAATTAATGTAGAAATTTGTTAAAAATTTTCTTAAACATTTGTAAACTGTTAGCAGTCGAATAGCCTTGTGTCACATCTTAAGTTAAGGACTGATCATGAGACAACTTGTTATTGCTGAACGTGTATGCCTGATTGGTCATATTGTATCAATGGCATTTGGACTAGTAGGGATACTACTAATCATTCCCAACTCGGAAATTATTTCTCAATTATCTGAGGTCGGACAGACCGCCATGCAGTGGGGAATGGCTGGTGGTGGTGTGTCTTATATGATTTTGGGTGCAGTAGGTGTATTTCTCTATGCTTACCGGACCTTGGGTTTAAGTCTGGCTTTGGGCTTTTTATTACCCTCTGTATTAATTTCTTTAACAAGTGAACTGCTGGGAACTAGCACAGGCTTTCCTTTCGGTCACTATAGCTACCTCAGTGGCTTGGGTTATAAAATTGCGGGTTTAGTACCCTTTACTATTCCCTTATCTTGGTTTTATGTGGGCTTTGTTGCCTACTTATTGGCACGTGTCGGTTTAGAAGTAGATAAAAAACCTAGCTTTTTCCGTCATTTTGGTGCAGTGGCTTTGGGTGCGCTGTTGCTGACTTCTTGGGATTTTGTCCTTGACCCAGCCATGAGTCAAACTAACCTACCCTTTTGGTTTTGGGAAAAACCAGGTGCTTTCTTTGGGATGCCTTACCAAAACTTTGCAGGTTGGTTAGGTACTGGTTCTGTATTTATGACCGTGGCAGCACTGTTGTGGAGAAATCAGCCCATTAAACTGCAACGCTCCCAACTAAATATTCCTCTGTTGGTTTATTTAGCTAACTTTGGCTTCGCTACAGTCATGAGTTTAGCTGCTGGTTTCTCTATTCCTGTATTGCTAGGTGTGGTTTTAGGTGTAGCACCAGCTGTGGCACTATGGCTGAGAGGTTCTAGCACATCTGCATCTTTAGCTGTGGAAATGGCTGCTAAGGAAGTTCCTGTGGCTAAGGTAGAAGTTGCTGTTAAATAAATTGCTGAGTAAACCAGGAAGAAAATACTCAGCACTATAAACTAAATTTCTTTGGGGGTGTGAAGTACCAATTCATACCCCATTTAATATTTTTGGGGGCAACTTAGGCCGAAAGTGGACAAATTGCGAGAAAATTTAACAATTGGAAAATTTATAGTAGCGATCGCCAACAACTCAGATATCTTGATTACAGATTCTCCTATTTATCTCCTCCTCCTCCTGCTGCAACTCCCAGCCACAGCCATTTTACTTTCCCGTTTGCTCAAAGGTCCCAGCCGTCAACCACCCATTACACCCCAACAACCTACACCAGACTTATTAGGGACGGTGAGTGTCATAGTTCCCACGCTCAACGAAGCCCAGCGTATTAGTCCCCTCTTGGCTGGTTTAAGTCGTCAAAGTTATGAAGTGCGGGAAGTGCTTGTGGTTGATAGTCGGTCTGTAGATGGGACACCAGATTTAGTCAAAGCTGTTGAGGCTAAGGACCCCCGCTTTCGCTTAATGAATGATGACCCTTTACCACCTGGTTGGGTTGGCCGTCCTTGGGCTTTACACAATGGCTTTTTATTTAGTTCTGAGGGTAGTGAGTGGTTTTTAGGCATGGATGCCGATATTCAGCCAGAACCTGGCTTAGTTGCCAGTTTAGTGAAAACGGCTATTACCCAAAGCTATGATTTAGTTTCCCTTTCCCCC
>DATGXQ010000570.1:0-3619 GCA_035298905.1 Nostocaceae cyanobacterium
CCCCACCTTAATCTGAAATCCCAGATTAGAGCGTAATGGTGATGCGCCTACCCAGCTTAAAGCTGTTTTCCCAGTTAGGGTAAATGGTGCAGAAATGTTACTCAAGCCTAAGAAATCTGTATCAGGGTTTGTAGTACCTGAAGAACCCAGACTACCAACAGGCGTACCGTTGAACAATAAGCTATTCAAGAAAACGCCATTTTGTAGATTATTGCCACTACCTCTATTAGCAAAGGTACGTAGATAAATCTGGTTGATAGGCCCGCTAAATTGTTGGGATGTCAATTGTATTGTTTGGCTAGGATCAAAAACTGTGTAAGTGACTTTACTACCTGTATATTCCAGGCTAAAGTCCCATACTTTACCATTACCCCAAGCAAAATTACCTGCGGCAACAGGAGTGCCAGTAGCTGTATTGATCCCTAATTCTCGCTCTCCTGTATTAGTACTATTGTTACCAATTCGTCCCTCAGCAACAAATAATTCCGTGAATTTCCCAGTATTGAGTAATGAGATAAAGTCTGAATCATCAAAGTCGCTATCACCATCCTGGGATACCAAGGGAGTAAAAGTTACTGCTTTAGCTGGGTTGGGAGCTAGTAAACATCCCAAGGTAACTAATCCCAAAGCCACCAGCGATCGCCCCAAATTTAGAGATTTAGTCAAAGATACCATTGTGTCTCCTAATTAATTAAAAATGTTATTGCACACTCTCTGAGCAAATAGGAGGAGTTGTAATTAGCACAAAGAAAAACTGGATTTTAATTACACTTAGGCAAAATTCAAACATCAACTCTCGTGCCAAAACCAAAATTTGGTTCAGGCTGAGAATCTAATTATCTATTCCCACTTTTGTACTAAAAACTCTTCAGCTTCTAGTAAACACCCTGAGATTGTTTAGCACCTAAGTTTTATAGTTTGTATGCCTTAACCCCCACTATTAATGGTGAAGTATACGCAGAATCTCGATTTTTTTTGATGTAAATTGCTTCTGCGTGTCAGGTCAGGAGGATGTTGCTTATGTTTATTTTAATACGGTTTTTTGAAGATGCTAATTAAATATATTATAAAGATTATATGTTGTTTTAATGAATTTGCTAACCCTTTAAGGTTGCTAATTAACCGATGAACATCTCAATTTTACTCAGTATACTTGGATCAAAGCTGTAACTAATATTCTCAAAGTACAAGCCTACACCCTGCTTATACCGTTTCCTGACTCCTGACTTCTGACTCCTGACTTCTGACTCCTGACTTCTGACTCCTGACTCCTGACTCCTGACTCCTGACTCCTGACTTCTGACTCCTGACTCCTGACTCCTGACTCCTGCTGTCTCCGGTCAAAAATACAAAATCCCACCTTGTGGAAAGTGGGATTAGGGTTGGTTACGAATAAAAAATCAGAAATGAAGAAAAAAGGTGAAACAACAACTATTTTGCTTTTTTACGCTTCATTATCGATTAATCCTTATTTACTCGCTAGTGCGGGTTGTTTAGTTGGCTGCATCAACAGTTGCATGTATAAATCATCCAACTGACTAGCTACACCATCCCAACTAAACTTATTATTAACGCGCCTTTGACCAGCTTTACCTAAAGTTTCTCGCCATTGGGGATTGCTTAATATACGGTCAATGGCGTTACTAAAAGCATCTACATTTTGTGGTGGTACTAATAAACCAGTTTCTTCATTAACTACAGTAAATTGCAGTCCACCAACATCACTAGCTATTACTGGTGTACCACTAGCCATCGCTTCGATCGCTACCAGTCCAAAAGGTTCGTAGTGACTGGGAACAACGCAAATATCAGCAGCAGCGTAATAGATGGGCAGGACATCTTGGCTCAAACGACCAGGAAGAGAAGCACACTCACCCATTCCTAACTCTTGAATAATTCCCTCAATGCGATCGCGTTCTCTACCGTCGCTGTTACCCGGTGTACTTCCTCCACCAATAATTAATTTCAAGTTTTGACCATAATACTTTGACTGATGCACAGCTCGCACCAGAGTCTCAATCCCTTTACGGGAGTCAAATCGTCCCACATAGATGACCAATTTGACATCGGGGTCTATTCCTAGTGCGGCTCTAGCTTCATCTCTTTTCACTGAACCAAACCGCCGGATATCAGTACCGCAAGGAATAACATCAATATTACCTTTAGTAGAAACGAGCGATCGCATGTGATGCTGTTCCTGCGGGCTGGTAGCCACAATTCTTTCTGCTGTTTCTAGTACCTCTTTTTCTACTGCTAAACGCTTACTAGCAACCAAAGGAATATTTTCTATAGTGTTATATTTCACTACTCCTAAAGAATGGTAGGTGTGAACCTGTTTACTTCCTTGGATCTGCTTTAACTGCATTCCTACCCAACTAGAAAGCCAGTAGTTAGTGTGAACTAAACCATATTTAATTCCGTTTTCTTTTTGGAATTTCAATAACTGTTCTACAAACGCTGGCAAATATTGAAAACCATTATCTCGTGGCACAAATTCCACTGGGCCAGCTGTTAAACGAATCGTTTGACAACGGGAATTATGTTGAACGATCGTTTCTTGGTCAGCACTAACTCTGCGGCTAAACATATCAACCTGCCATCCTAGCTGGGATAGTGCTTCACCCACTTGGCGGACATATACGTTTTGTCCTCCAGCTTCTTCCTTACCAATTTCAATCGCCGGATCACCGTGGACTGAAATCAAGGCAATGCGTTTTTCAGTGGTTGAGTTCATAGTTTGTGTGTTGCTGATGGTAACAAGGTAGTAGGCGGTTCCAAGCTTTTGCCTCGCGTACCCAAATCATGTAGAAATTTTGAGTATTTTTTATTTTAATTGAAATATGTCTAGATTTTTTATGTCCTTACTCTCACAATAAACCGTTTTCTGCAATTTTCTGATTTAATTTATTTATACCTAAACAGGCATATTTGGATTTAATACTTTTGATAGACAAATTTCTATTTATTTAGGAAGATTTTGCAGAATTTATTCATCATGTTATACGGCTTAATCCATGATTAACTGTTACTGTGTCTTAAACACAGCAGTAAATAAATTCATCTTTTAAGACTTGAATTTAGAAATATAAATTATCTATATCTTTCAAAAAACAATGTTCGTTAGTTACTCATTCCTGTTGATAGGCTGCCGAAAAAAAACAGCATTATCATAACAACATTTTGACAAATGAATTGTGTGCTAAATAAACTGTATTAACTTATACTATTATTTTTATATAAGTTTTTTTGTTAAATAAGCTACAGTTTTGCAAAGTATTACTTCAAACTTTTAGTCTTACTAGCTGCCTGATTTGTATACCTGCTTGACCAGACCCGTACCTACGCCAAGGCTTCATACCAATTCAAAATTCAAAATAGCCTTCGGCAAGGCTTCGCCAACAAAATTCAAAATTGGGAAAGTATGATTTTACAAGGTTTTGCTGGTTTACTTGTGTTACTTTCTTTTCGTGAATTGGTATCACAACGGGGACGGAAGATGAGGGAGAGGGGAGACACGGAGAGGGGAGAAATAAGGTCTTTTTCTTTCCCCGCGTCACCGCGTCTCTTTTCTCCGCGTCTCTTTTCTCCGCGTCCCCGCGTCCCCGCGTCTCTTTCCCCT
>DATGXQ010000571.1:0-14274 GCA_035298905.1 Nostocaceae cyanobacterium
GCCGTGACTTCGCCTAAAATCCGAATGGCTAAACCAGGGCCGGGGAATGGTTGACGCTGCACGATTTCTTCTGGTAAACCAATGGAGCGCCCTACTTTGCGAACTTCATCTTTAAACAGTTTCCGCAATGGTTCTACTAACTTAAATCTTAGGTCTTTGGGTAGTCCACCGACGTTATGATGGCTCTTAATTTTCACTGCTACCCGTTCACCGGTTTGGGGGTCTACATTAGTATCAGCCGATTCAATTACGTCTGGGTAAAGTGTACCTTGAGCGAGATAATCAAAGTGGCCTAAACTTTTTGAGGTTTCTTCAAAGGTGCGGATAAACTCATGTCCAATGCGGCGGCGTTTCTCTTCCGGGTCTGTGACTCCGGCAATGGCATTGAGGAAGCGATCGCGGGCATTGACGTATTCTACCGGAATATGAAACTGTTCTTGGAACAATTTCAACAATCTTTCCGGCTCATACTTCCGCATAAAACCTTGATCAATAAATACACAAGTTAATTGATCACCAATGGCTTTATGCAATAAAAATGCCAAGGTAGAGGAGTCTACACCACCAGAAAGTGCTAATAATACTCGCTTATCACCAATTTTAGCGCGAATTTCCCGAATTGATTCTTCTACAAAAGCGGCTGTAGTCCAAGTTGGTTCACATTCACAAATGTGATAAACAAAATTACGAATTAATGCTAATCCACCTACAGAATGTACTACTTCGGGATGGAACTGGACACCATAGAGTTTTTTCTCATGGTGAGCGATCGCCGCACAGGGGGTATTATCTGTATGTGCTAGTAACTCAAACCCTGGTGGCATCTTAGTAACAGAGTCTCCGTGACTCATCCACATGGTAGTTCCATCTTCTACATTGGTGAGTAAATCTGTAGGATCATCTATGTATAACGATGCCTTACCGTATTCACCTCTTTCAGCCTTGGTTACTTCTCCTCCCAACTGATTAACCATCAGTTGCATCCCATAGCAAACACCCAAAACTGGTATACCCAAATTCCAAATTTCTGGGCTACAGTGGGGAGCTTTTTCAGCATAAACTGAATTTGGCCCACCAGAAAGAATAATTCCCTTGGGGTTAAGTTGTTTTAGCTGTTCAGATGTGGTGCGATAGGAAAGCACCTCAGAATATACTTGAGTTTCCCGGATACGTCGAGCAATCAGTTCTGAATACTGAGAGCCAAAGTCCAGAATCACAATCATTTGACGATTTAGCGTCCCCAAGTTTTCCTCACTTTGGGGTGCTTGTTCGGATGGTAGAGTCACCGCTGTATTCATGATGGCCAAGGTGTGTTTGTACGGATGAAATTACTGCCTTTGATGCAAAAAATCACCATCGCTGCCGCTTTTGGTGGGGAATTGTAATAAAAATCTACATCACACGACATCTGTCGCGTGTCTGCTCAAGTTTGCTCTTTGGCGTGGTCTAACGGGAGTAAAATCTCTCTAGAGAAGTATTAAAAAAGTTTTGGTTTGGATTTATTTATGATAATTGACTTAACTTAACACAATTTTTCCATTAACATACAACCAGTTTTGCTTTTGACAATTATTTGTCGATCGCGGTCAAACAGGACAGAACCACAAACTGTCATAGCCTCACTCTGCTCACTGTGGCTTTTAATGTACTCTGTAGAACGGGTATCAATGGTTTGAGCGATCGCCCCATAAATTTGATTAACCCAATTACTGCCAGTAGAACTATCTAGCAATCTTAGGTGAACAAGCGCAGCCTCCGCAGTGGGGCTGTGGAAAACTGTTTGTATATCAGAAAAAGGTAAACCTACAATAGCACAATGGGCGGATAAAATCTCACGTCTACCATCAGCTAGATGATGGTGAGTGTGAAAGATTCCTCCTGCCAGTTTGAGCAGTTTACCATGATAGCCAAACAATAAAATCTCTTTTACACCTAGAATGTTTGCTTCAACCAATAACGGCCCTAACCAATTCGCTGTTTTTACCAATCTTTGGGCATTAATGCCGAGTTTTTGGGCTAAATCTAAGCCATTCTCACCAATACAAAATACTAAGCTCTCAAATTGACTAGCTTTTGCTTGTAACTCAGCCCGAAAAGCTGCTAATTGATCTGGTGTACTCAGAGGTTGAGATATTCCGCTAGTTCCCAACAAAGACAAACCTTCTACCACACCAAAAGCTGCATTGGAAGTTCTCACAGCCAGCGATCGTCCCTCTGGTAAAATAATTGTGACTGTAATTTTCTCTCCCGGTGCTAACAGTCGCTGCAAGTTTTCTGTCATTAACTTTTGGGCATAAGCATAAATTGCTGCTTGCCCCTCAGCATTTTTACCAATTCCTTCTCCCCCGGAAATTACTACTGCTTCCTCCCCTTCTTTTCGCCAAGACACCATAGCCCAAATCGGTGTATTTTTAGTTAGGTCTAAGTTATCACCAGGGTCACTGCGAGTAATGGCTAAAGCCGAACTTGCAGATAGTCCTGCTACTTGTTCGATAGATATTTCCGCTAACTGGGCTGGTGTAATTAAATCTAGTGTAACTAAGTTTAAAGCTTGGTGATGACGTAACCAATGTAAAGCTGCTATGGCAGCAGCACAGGCAAAAACAGGGAGAGTGTAACCAGAACGAGACATGGGGGGAATTCAAAATTCAAAATTCAAAATTCAAAATTCAAAATTCAAAATTATTTAAAATTACTAAATTACGTAAGATATGAATTTCTAGAATTAGGCAATAGCGCCAACTCTAGACTTTAATTCACATCAAACGTACACGGTGTTTTAGCTTTGACTAAGTTGCTAAGTTTTTAATCTGCGTCTTGTTATCAGAATGCTGATGGTGATACTGTTTTTTCATTGCTAATTTTGCCATTTCAAATTTTACAGCAATTTGTGATTTGATGGGAGATATAGTTTACCTCACTCAACCAGATATAAAGCCTGCATTACTCCTGACTCCTGACTTATGCTTTAATTGCTTAGACACCAACTTCTGCTAGGAGAACTAACATTTCTTCCCAAGAGATTCCCTGCTGAATATAACGGGGTGATTCTGGATTATAAGGACTAGCTATGCGATCGATAGAAATAACTTTTGCTTCATCCGGTAAAACAGGTACATCTGGGTCAAATGCGGTGGGACGCATCAAGGAGCTAGAAAAGCCCTTAAAAACAGCGATTTTATCTTGCTCATCGTCAAGCTCTACAGTAACAATTAAGACCTCTTGCGGGCGTTTGGCAGTGTATTGTTCTAGCCGTTTACCAATAGAGTTGTTCATCAATCAAACAAAAATCGTATAACTTCGTTGCTCAATTACTCTAAACAATTCAACATAAAAAGTTAGAAATTTTTATTTTTGTTTTTGAATTTACAGCTATATCTCAACCAACCCTCAGCTATCAGCCCTCACCTATCAGTAAGCAAGCTGAAAAATTGGGCTACGGGTGCTGTCGTAGCCCGCTTCTAACTGCTTGTACTACTGCTGTGTAGCGGAACGTCCCTGCTTACCCAACTTCACCAAAACAAAGTAGCTTAAGTAGATGACATAAAATACTAGAGCCGCGATCGCTAAAACACCCAAAGATCCTGGTGTAGTTTTATGATTATGATGAAAAAAATCTTTATAAATTAATGGTGCTTCTAACCATACGCTACAATAAGCAGTGTTAAAGGCACTAACTGAAAAAGCACACTTTAAAAAAGGTACAAGAGCTACGGCACTTAAAAGAGAATAAACTGTAGTTGCCCAACGCCAAGAGGTAAAAAATAGTTTCAATGGCCCATTCGGTTGATACTCAATTTCATCATTGAGATCAACCCAAAACCACAGGGAAAGAGGAATCAAAATCAAGGCCATTAAACCAGAGATAAAGCTGACAGTAAAACCGCCAATCATTAAATAAAGTGTAATTACTAATAAACTTGAGACTCGCCAATAAATTGTCAGTAAACGTTGTATTCCTTCGGCTTTTTGAACAAATGCCCAAATCAAAAGAATTAAGGGAATAACTACCAGAAACAATACAGCTAGTCGATAATCAATCCAGACGTAGGGACGAAACCAAACTGGTGGCATAGGTTTTGTGAGTCAATAAACAAAAAATAGGAATTTTCGACAAAAAAGCAAGCAACTTAATAGATCCTTGTGTGATATTTTGCACTGACTGCCAACTGGCTCAGGAAAATTTTTGTAACTCGTCCTGAAATTGGTAGTTTTTAGCACACATGGAGTCAACAACCGTTGGTTGAGAACTTTCCAGGTTTTTGCTGTGGGCTACTTTTGGGCATCTATAATCTTAGCTTTTCTCAATTCTGAGGTTAGCAAAGACAGAAGCTAATTAGGCAATTTATTGATGCCGGAGTGGCCTATGAGTGCAAAATATCCAGTCAATTGATCTTAAGTTGCTTGCCTACTAGACGCAAACAAAAAGCATGAACTCAATTTCTAGTCGTCGTAAAGACGGCATTCATCGGCTTCTGGGTTATCGTCACAATACTTTTCTAAAGAGTTTTTGGGTTTGTTTTGGCGTTGGTGGGAAGCTTCCGCTTGCAGTTCTTCCACTGCATCCCAAGCAGCAGCACATTCGGCGGAATTGCTACCATTGATATCACAGACAGCACGAGCCTGTTCTACTTCTGCCTGGATTTGTTCTTGGAGGTTGGTGGCTGTTTCTTGAAGATTGCTCATTGCTTGATTCTCGTTAATGTGTTGTTTTTATCAGTGTAGAAAAACTTCAAAAATTGCAGTTTTTAGTTCTATACGCCTTCCATTTTAACCATTGAGCTGATAATTTCGGATCTACAAGCTGATTATCTATCACCAGTACAACAAACTACTCCATTTGCCTTGGGTTCAACCCAATGTTTTAAGATTTTATGGCATCAGTACTATAAAAGGATAATCATACAATATATTTAGATTCATGTAGTAGGGAGTTACCGCTAAATTATGGCGGGAATGGGCAAAACTGAGCAAAGCGATCGCCAAAAATTGAGTAGTCAAATTTTGTCGGCTGCTACCCTTCCCTAGCTCCTAACTACCAAATATTCACCTCAATCAAGAAAGTAGCCGACCCATGGCAGACCAAATGCAGTGGACAAACGCCTTATCAACCCGTCATTCTTTGGAAGCAGCTGTTGCAGATGTGGTACAACAAGCTGTCTCATCTCTAACAGCACCGGCGGATCTGGGGCTGGTCTTCATTTCGTCTGCTTTTACTAGCGAGTATTCCCGTCTGTTGCCTTTACTAGCAGAAAAATTGTCTGTAAAAGTGCTGATTGGTTGTAGTGCGGCGGGTGTGATTGGGACAACTGGATGGGGACAAACCCAAGAAATAGAAGCAGAGCCAGCTATCAGCCTCACTTTGGCGCATCTGCCAGGGGTAGAGTTAAAGGCTTTTCACCTGTTGGCGGATAAATTACCTGATTTGGATAGTTCACCCAATGCTTGGATTGATTTGTTGGGTGTACCTCCCTCGCCAGCACCACAGTTTATTTTATTATCTGGGGCTTTTTCTTCTGGTACTAATGATTTGTTGCAGGGGTTAGACTTTGCCTATCCTGGTTCGGTGGTGGTAGGTGGCCAGGCTAGTAGCGGGTTTATGAGTGGACGGATTACTCTATTTTGTGGCGATCGTCTCTATCGTGATGGTACTGTGGGTGTGGCTTTGTCTGGTAATATTCAGCTAGATACAATTGTGGCTCAAGGATGCCGCCCCATTGGTCAGCCGATGCAGGTGACAAAGGCCGATCGCAACATCATTCTGGAATTAGATGAGCAAGTCCCTTTAAGTGTATTACGAGATTTAGTTACCAGTCTGAGTGACCAAGAACGGGAGTTAGCCCAGCATTCCCTTTTCGTCGGCTTGGCAATGGATGAATTTAAACTCGGTTTACAACAGGGTGATTTTTTAATTCGTAATATCTTGGGTGTCGATCCCTCTGGTGGGGCGATCGCTATTGGCGATCGCATCCGTCCCGGTCAAAGGTTACAATTCCATCTGCGGGATGCTGAAGCTTCAGCACAAGATTTAGAGTTGCTGTTACAGCAGTATCGCCAGCAGCATCAAGGTCAATCCTCATCACCCTTAGCTGCTCTCATGTTTACCTGTTTAGGACGCGGTTCTGGGCTTTATGGTAGACCTAATTTTGATTCTGACCTATTTAAGACCTATATTAAAAGCGTCCCTGTAGGTGGTTTTTTCTGTGGCGGAGAAATCGGCCCTGTAGGTGGGCGGACTTTTCTCCATGGTTATACTTCCGTATTTGCCATTTGTCGCCAAATTCTCGATTCTCTTTGATCTAGTAGCAAAGTGCTGTTATTATCAATCATCACCCGGCTATCCTTGGTTTTGGCTCCATATTTCTGAATATAACGGCGGACTTCTAGCGGAAAGTCAGGATAATCTAAGACAGCGTCTCCATCGGCAATAGTAGCCCAGAAATCACGCAGGACGGGGGCAAGTAGTTCGGCTTGGTCGGTGGGTAAATTTAGAGGTGGTGAAGTTAGCAGTTTCATTAAAAATGGAAAGGAGCGATCGCCCATCCATCGCCGGGAAAATTGCTGTAAATTGGTGAAATTCGGCACAGATTCCACTCGATGAGAAATAATTTGCAACCATTCCCGCCCCACGCGATCGCGCCGAAACTCCAGCACTCGGTAAGGATGAGGATAACTTACTAAAGAACCAGTCGTAATATCGTATACACCATTTGCACAAGCTACATCTTGAACATGCAAATGCCCTGTAAATACCAATTTTACGCCATGCTGCCGTAGTAATTCCAGCACTTGGGGGGCATTTTCTAACATATACCTAGAAGCCATCGCATGGCAGGATTGGTTAGGCAAATGTTCCACCACATTATGATGAATCATCACCAATACCAACTCATCACCCACAGACGCTAGTTCCCTTTCTAACCATCGCAGCTGTTGGTCATCTAAACGCCCTATTTGCTTGCCCTGCTCATCAAATGAGTTAGAATTAAGACCTATTAACCGCACACCAGGCAAGACCTGACAACTGTAGTAAATTTGCTCAGGATTACCATAGCCAAATTTGCGATAATAGCTGGGAAACTCTGTAAAAGCAATTGATTGTTCATTAGCATTTAGCACAGGTACATCATGATTACCAGGAACCACATAAACAGGAAAAGGTAGCTGTGCTAATCTCTTGGCTAACCAAGCGTGATTTTCCGGTTCACCATGCTGAGTCAAATCACCAGGGATCAAGAGAAAATCTAGATCCATCTGTGTTAGATGTGCTAAGACACTCTCAAAAGCTGGGATACTTATCTCTACTAAATGAAATCGATTGGGATGATCCCAAACAGTATGAGGTAGAGCGACGTGTAAATCGCTAACTATGGCAAAGCGAAAATTGAGATCCATAGATTTTTACTTATAGCTTTGATTTATGGCAATGTTAAAAACAACAATCAAAAACTCTTTTTTTCAAAGTATAACCCCTGCCTTGTCTGCTTGCGTACAAATGTCTTAACATTTGTATACATTTAACAACCAATTGGTCACATTTCCGCAACAAACAGAAATAGATAGTTAAGGGGATCATTGATTAGCTTTTTGTATATATTTATTAAATATTTATTATATGACTTGCAAAATTAGCCTGATGATTGTATCTAATAAAATTTTTATTCAGATGTTAGGCTTTTAAGTTGTGGAAGATAACCAGCCTAGATACTGCTTGTTACTAGTGCAGCATGGCTAAAATAGCTATCCAGTTAAAAAAGGGTTTCACGGCTAATTCTACAGACTTTCTTAACTTTTGACTTTTGAATACATGACTTTTGACTTCTTGTACTAGATTGCTTAATTTGGGATAGGAAATTTTGAATTGAAGGAGAGTAAATTTTGGCAGTTGTCAGAGTTCGTCAACATGTTAACCCATTGGCTCGCAAGTTTCAAACACCGATCGCACCTCCAGCATGGGAGAAAATTTATGCTCAACTCAACCAACCTCTACATTTAGATATTGGTTGTGCTAGAGGTAGATTTTTACTGCAAATGGCACAGATAGAACCCAACTGGAATTTTTTAGGTTTGGAAATTCGAGAACCTTTAGTAGTAGAAGCAAATAGGCTGCGCTCTGAGTTACATTTGACTAACTTACACTATCTGTATGGCAACGCTAACAACTCATTACAGCCACTATTATCTTCTTTTAGCCCTGGAACTTTACAACGTGTAACAATTCAATTCCCCGATCCGTGGTTTAAAACTCGTCATGCTAAACGGCGGGTAGTACAACCAGAATTAGTCACAGAGTTAAGCAAATATTTAGTTACTGGGGGAGTCGTGTTTTTGCAATCAGATATAGAGTTTGTAGCTCAAGAAATGTGCGATCGCTTCAGTGAAAATCCAACATTTCAAAAGCAAGGAACAGAGAAATGGTTAGCCGAAAATCCTCTAAGAGTCCCCACAGAACGAGAAATTGCCACCCAAAACAAAGGTGAACCCGTTTATCGAGTTATGTTTGTTAAGCAGGAATAAGCTAATTGACATTATTTTTTGAGTGCGATGTTCTGACAGCGATAATCTTACCAAGATTTTCATATATATTCAAAATGCACATTAGCTTAAGTGACAAGGAAGTAGCAATTTTTTCCTTTCACCAGAGAACAATATATCATGCTTGATTTAGCAACCTTTTATTTATTTCTTTGAGGAATAAAATTAATTTCTCATCTAGTTGGTCTATTTTTCTCTGACCAGAGTAAAATAATCAATGATAGATACAAAATGTCTTATTCAAGCTATAGACAAAGAAATTGGGACATAAATGTTTTAGTTAAAGAGAAGTGGTATCTTTAAGATTTTTGTTTAATTGTTGTAAAATATTACAGCTAAAACATGATTGTCAATGAAGAAAATGAGCTAAATGCTTACTGTTGTCACAAAATTAGTTGAATAAACTTCCTGCAAAACAAAAGAAGCATAATTACAAAAAATAAAGTTTTATGGCAAAATATTTAATTAAATATTAAAATGTTTCTTTTTATTAAAAAATTTAACAAAAGATAATATTTTCTTTACAATTAGCGCATCTTTTTTGACACTATTTATCCTGCTTAAAATCTTGAAATTATAGATTCAATAAGAAATGATATTTAGGGTATGAGTAAGTTCAAACTCATATCAATTAAAGCTAATTAAACAAGGAAAAGTTTGCAAATGGCTAACATCACAATTTCAGATTTGGCTAAATATCAAAATTCGGAAAACGAGAATTTCCTCACTGATTTATTAGATGAAGAGGGCAGTGATTTATTGATGGCTAATATAATTGGAGGCCGAGATGCAGGGAGTAGCAATAGTGATGTTATCATCATTATTCTTAGCGATGGAACAGTTATAATCATCGTGGCCTAAAATGCCGCTCAGTAACAAATAATTTAAAAGGGTCTTTAGTTTCTAATTTGCTAGATTGCTGTACATTATGCCATAAAAATTTAATCATAAAAAACCTTGATTTGTGGTTTTTTGGTGTACATAAACTGGTCTAGCATCAAATTAACTAAAGACCTGAGATGACCAGTACAAAGGTTGATAAAACTTTAATTTACCCAATTAGAAAATAACAACAAAACATACAGCTAGTGAGTAGCAAATTATCAATTCCGTTTTCACCAAGTTTATAAGAGAGCCAGAAACATTAATATTAATTAGTTTATGCCTTGACATTCCCATTTAGTTTAATATTTATATTTTAGGGACATAAAGGTTTTACTTTTGGAATTTAAAAATGTAGCCAATAGCATGGCAATATTTCCATGTTAACTATAATGAAAAAGTATTAGGCAACACAATTTATTAACCTAGCCTAATAAATTAGAAAAATTACAGGTAAATCCAAATGGAAACCAACAGAAAATTCAACAATTTAGAAATTAGCGACCTAATTGATGCAGCCGTTAACAATGCTGTATCTCGTCGTAATCAAGCCGTTGAATCAGAAGAAGCATTGTTAGATGTATCTGACGAAGAAGCAAATAACGTTTCTGGTGGTGCTTTAGCTAAACCAATCATTGCTGGATTCGTTTCTCCAACCGTTCTTGGTAAGATTGCCTATCCTCCCACCACTATAGGAATTATTGCTACTGAACCAGTAGATTATTTAGCCTAATTATCCCCTCCTCTGGAGCCTAAACTAATGGCAGAAATTCCTAGCGATAAGACTACACTTTGTCCTAGTGCTAGACCAGAATCACCAGATGGCGTTGTTTTTGGGATCATCGGTGGGACAGTAGAAGCACCTCGTGTAGCTTATCTCAAGCAGCCGCAACCTATCACCGAAGAATTGTTAGCTAAGGCAAGTCCAGTTACACCAGCAGAAATATTCCGTACTGCTTCACCTTGTGCTACCAAAGGTTGTCAACATTTTGATGGTCAAGATTGCCGTTTAGTTACAAGAGTTGTGGAAAATCTTCCCACCGTAGCAGTAGAATTACCCCCCTGTTCTATTCGTCGAGATTGTCGTTGGTGGCAACAAGAAGGCAAAGCAGCTTGTATGCGTTGTCCTCAAGTAATTACAGATAACTATCAACCATCTGAATTAATGGTTAAAACTGCCACTCCAACTCCTAACTAAATTAGATTCAGTAATTCTCGTTCAGTGAATAGAGTAATACAGAATGATGGTCTTAAAGAACTTTAAAACCAGTCAATCTGTATTTTTTGTCTTAAAAATTTGCCTAATTGACTAGGCATATAATTTTTGTACTTCCTTATAGAGATTATGTCACTAATAAATGTCAAAGCCTTCTATGAAAGGCTGGCCAATGATGAAAATTTCCGCGCTCAAGTTCAAAACGCTAAGAGTAAAGTTGAATGTAGCCAAATCGTCAAAGCGGCTGGTTATCACTTTACTCAACAAGAATATGAAGAATTTACCTCTAATTTATTGGAGTTGGCTAATACAGAAGATAGTGAACTTCAAGACCTAAATCCCAAAGAACTAGAAGCGGTTATAGGTGGAGCAAGTTCATTAATTAAGGTGATCACTTCCATGCAACAGCCTTATGGAGTGGTTGATTTACCATAGCCAGTTCCATCTAGATTATACAAAGCTCATGGCACTTTGCATTTAAGTCCGTGAGCTATTTTATAGATAAATATTAATTTTTTCATAGATAAATTAATAACTATTTTAATTCATCGCTCTAACCTAGACTAGATTCACATTGTAGAAATTTTAGAATTTTGATTAGTAGAAAAAATTAGGGACATAAATGTTTTAGTTTGGTGTAAACCAAATTAGCTAAATCTTGAGGAGTATGCATAATCTCAGCTTAAAATCTTGTGCATACATGAGGAAAAAAATTGATGTAGTAGTAAAAAAACTACACAATGTGTCTAAATATTAATTAATCAGGAGAAAATCATGTCTATAGAACATGTTAAAGCTTTCTACAACCGTCTAGTTAACGATGAAGATTTTCGCACTCAAGTTCAAAACGTGAGTAGTAAAGAGGAGTGTAAGCAAATTGTACAAGCTGCTGGCTATTATTTTACCCAAGAAGAATTGGAAGGACATACCGGAGAATTGTTGGAATCAGATGAAGCAGAAAATCTACTGCAAGACTTGGGTGAAAAAGAACTTGCTGCTGTTTTGGGTGGAGCAATCTATCCTACTTATCAGCTGTTATATGGGGTTATACGTCCTTGGTGGTTGACATAGTCTTTGTATGGTGTTAGATGACAATAATTAGCTAAAATATTAAGCTGTTGATTCTAGGGATGGGTATATTTTATCTGTCCCTATTACTAACTAAATAATGCAAAGATTTGCAAAAATGAGTTTAGAAAAATTTAGTGACATAAAAGTTTCATTTTCGTGCTACAGAATTATTGAGACTTAAGACAATAGTTATAGTTGTCGGATTAGAATTATGAAAATATATCAAGGTAAAACTTGATGTATTCGTTAACAAAAATGCTCAATTTTGATCAAATATTAATCAGGAGAAAATAATGTCTCTAGAACACGTTAAAGCTTTCTATAACCGTCTAGCTAGTGATGAAGGTTTTCGCACTCAAATTCAAAATGTGAATAGTAAAGATGAGTGCAGCCAAATTGTGCAAGCTGCTGGCTATTATTTTACCCAAGAAGAATTAGAAGAATATACGGCTGAATTGTTGGAATCAGCTGATGCTGAAAATGAATTGCAAGATATAGGTGAAAAAGAACTGGCAGGTGTTTTTGGTGGTGCTACTGTTCGTCCAATGTATGGTCTTCCTTGGTGGCCATGGGATCTAATTAAACCTCAGCCGTTGTATGGTGTTGTTCAGCCTTTATATGGTGTTGTCAGCACTGATTTAGAGTAACGCAATAAGTTGATTGTTAGGGATGGATAGCTGTTATCTGTCCCTTAATAGATAACTAAATATTGGGAGTATTGAGAATGAGTTATCGACGCATTAGTTATGCTGTTTGGGAAATTACACTGAAATGTAATTTAGCCTGTCAACACTGCGGTTCTCGTGCTGGACATACTAGATCCCATGAACTGACTACAGCAGAAGCTCTGGATTTAGTTAAACAAATGGCAGAGGTAGGGATTACAGAAGTTACTATTATTGGTGGTGAAGCTTTCTTACGTCCTGACTGGCTAGAAATTGCCAAAGCGATTACCGATGCGGGGATGCTGTGTGGTATGACTACTGGCGGTTTTGGGATTACTTTAGATACAGCCAAGCGGATGAAAGACGCAGGAATTCGTGTAGTTTCGGTGTCTGTTGATGGTTTAGAAGCGACACACGATCGCCTCCGGGGTAAACCGGGTTCTTGGCAATGGGCTTTTAAAACCATGAGTAACCTGAAAGCGGCTGGTATTAACTTTGGTTGCAATACCCAAATTAACCGCCTCTCAGCACCAGAATTTCCCCAAATTTATGAGCGTATCCGTGATGCAGGTGCATTTGCTTGGCAAATTCAGCTAACTGTACCGATGGGTAATGCTGCGGATAACAGTGAAATTTTGTTACAACCTCATGAACTGCTAGATGTTTACCCAATGGTAGCTCGTGTGATTCAAAAAGCTAATAAAGATGGTGTTGTGCGAGTCCAACCAGGGAATAACATTGGCTACTATGGCCCCTATGAACGAATGTTCCGGGGTGGGGATGCTTGGTCATTTTGGCAGGGATGTAATGCGGGACTAGCTGCGTTAGGGATTGAAGCTGATGGTGCGATTAAAGGTTGTCCTTCACTACCGACTACTGCTTACACTGGGGGAAATATCCGCGATCGCTCCCTGAGAGAAATTGTAGAACAAGCCGAAGAATTACGCTTTAACATTGGAGCAGGTACTCCTAAAGGTACAGAGCATCTTTGGGGTTTCTGCAAAACTTGTGAATTTGCCGAACTTTGTCGTGGTGGTTGCAGTTGGACTGCTCATGTTTTCTTTGATAAACGAGGTAATAATCCCTATTGTCATCACCGTGCTTTAACTCAAGAAAAACGAGGAATTAGAGAGCGGGTGTTTATCAAGCGGGAAGCTAATGGTACTCCCTTTGATAACGGTGAATTTGCTTTAGTGGAAGAACCAATTAATACACCTTGGCCAGAGAACGATCCCTTACACTTTACAGCTGATAAAATTCAGTGGCCAGCAGGTTGGGAAGAAGACAATTTAATCCCATCCGTAGCTAGTGCGATCGCATAGTCTGTACATCACTTTTATTCATAGAAAATAATATGTCCCTTGATTCTTCCACTTTAAAAGAAGCAACCATGACTGAACCACAAATTGAGAGTCCAGAATCATCTGTCACGGAATCTGAAAGTCATTTACCACCAACCATATTACCCCGTTCTGGTTGGAATAATCAGGTAGCTTATTTACGCGCTCTTTTTAGAGCCAAAAAAGCATTAGATCGCATTGAAAAGGAAGCAGGTATTATTAGACCTTGATATCAAATGACTAAGTAAATTTTATTAACCCAATTTTGTCCTATCTCCTTTCCTAATGATGTGATGCTGAAGAATTTTTAATAGATATTCAAGATGCAGAAATGAGTTTTGTTCAGGGCGGAATTTCTTTCTGAAGATATTTTTGCCTCATCAATTACTTTTATCTACTAATTGCGGTAACACATTTACTGTAAGTAGTAATAAAATCAGCTAGGTTAGTAAAAGATAATTTTTGCTAACCTTCTTTATGGCTAAGTTGTAAGGATTCAGAATTCAGAATTCAGAATTCAGAATTAAAAAGACTTTAAGAGTCAAGCTGACTGAGATTCTCCAAA
>DATGXQ010000572.1:0-4290 GCA_035298905.1 Nostocaceae cyanobacterium
TCTGCTAGTTCCGGTTTCCAACGCTGGCAGTTAGAATCTAAAGCACAATTACAAGGACTACGCTTAGAACAGCAAGTGCAAAGGTATTTAAGAGAAACTTTAGAAACCCTAGCTTATTAAATTAATACCTTGGGTATAAACCAAAGTTGCAGGTTAGTAAATTTTCTTAACTTTTCCTCAACTGGCATTAACTTTCTTTAAAAAACCTAGAAACATCACCCTCCCATAATCATCTGATACGGTTCAGTTCAGTTGGTAGAGCAATTTTACGCTGCTTGCTCCCACCATCATTTGACCCGTATTTTTTTATCAGAACTTTAGTTTTATCAGCACTTCTATCAGGTATATTTTGCATGAGTTTTACATCTGTAGTCTGCTACTTGAGACTATGTTAAAACTACGGTAATTAAACCAATAACAAACACGAAAATGAAACTTCGGGGTTTTCACATCTCTCATTTAACCGTTAGGACTGGTTTGGTAGCCTTATTAGTGGTTGCTGGTGGTGCTACTTTAGCTTCTAATCAAGTTACTGCCACCATTAAACCAAACTTAATTGCTCAAACACCGATAAATGCTTCAGTAATTTACGTAAATCCAGTACAGGGTAAAGATGCTGGTAGTGGTTCGGAAACAGCACCTTACAAAACAATTACCTACGCGCTTACTCAAGCTCAGGCTGGTACTATAATTCAGTTAGCACCCGGAAGTTATACTAAAGATACTGGGGAAACCTTTCCCCTGCTACTTAAAGCAGGGATCACACTCAAAGGTAATGAATCTAGTAAGGGTCAAGGAACAATCATTATCGGTAGCGGTACTTATACTAGCCCTACCTTTGCTAGACAAAACATCACTATCTTAGCTAGTGATAATACTACTATTTCTGGTTTAACAGTTACTAACCCCAGCCAACGGGGTACAGGTGTCTGGGTAGAATCCAGCAATCCCACCATCAAAAACAATACTTTTACAAATAGTGTCAGAGAAGGAGTTTTTGTCACAGGTAAAGGTAATCCCGTCGTAGAAGATAACGTCTTTACTCGTAATACAGGAAATGGGATTTCGATCGCTAAATCTGCACAAGGACAGATTCGTAATAACCTATTTCAAGACACTGGTTTTGGTCTAGCCATTGGTGGTACTTCCACACCTTTGGTAGAGAGTAACCAAATCATCAATAACAAAGATGGTATTTTTATTTCTGAATCTGCTCAACCTGTGTTGCGTAATAACGTGATTCAGAACAATACACGGGATGGGATTGTCGTCACAGTTAATGGTAATCCTAACCTGGGGACTACTGACAATCCTGGTGGTAATTTGATCCGCAAAAATGCCCGTTATGACTTGAATAACGCCACCAAAACCCAAAGAATTGCTGCTGTAGGTAATGATATTGATCAAAAGCGGATTTTTGGCTCTGTTGATTTTGTGGCTACCACAGTTAACACACCTACAGGAAATACACCTCCCGGAAATACACCTTCTGGACAGGTTGGTTTTAATGACGTACCAGCAGGTTACTGGGCTAAAGCTTATATTGAAGCCTTAGCTGCTCAAAATATTATTGCTGGATTTCCTGATGGCACTTTTAAACCTAATGAGCCTGTAACTCGCGCTCAGTTTGCCACGATTATCAATAAAGCTTTTGCTCCTGCTGCTAAACGTGGCACTATTAGCTTTAGCGATGTACAAAGTAATTTTTGGGCTTATAACGCTATCCAGTCAGCATATAAAGGTCAGTTCGTTTCTGGTTATCCTGACGGCACTTTTAAGCCTCAACAGCAAATTCCTAGAGTCCAAGCTTTAGTTTCTTTAGCTAATGGTTTGGGTTTAACTGCTAATAGTCAAAATGTGCTTGGTTTCTATACTGATGCGGGGCAAATTCCTGATTATGCAGTTGGGCCTGTTGCTGCTGCTACTGTGCGCCAATTAGTAGTTAACTATCCCACGGTTAAACAACTTGATCCTAATCGTCAAGCGACTAGAGCAGAAATCGCGGCGTTTGTTTATCAAGCTTTGGTTAATTCTGGACGCGCACCAGCTATTTCTTCCCCTTATTTAGTTAACGCTCAATAAGACCTGGGTTAAAAAACTGAAAACGCCAGATTAAATGATTCGGTCTGGCGTTTCATATAGTTTTTTATAATAGTTAGGGTCTTTAAAGATAACTGACCCCAATTGAATTATGAGCCTTGATGTTTTGAGGTCTTTATATCGGCTGACCTCATTTAAGTAATTTTCAGTTTCTCAGAAATTTTTGATTTTCCAGAATTCCTCATATTTTTTTATCTTTTTTTCTCTTGAGGTAAATTAGTTTATCAAAAATTCAATAAATGATAACTAATATGAAGATTTGAGTAACTTGCTATTCAGGTTTTTTAGGCTGACGTTTTTCCCAACGCCAGAGAAATATCATTAAACCGACTATTCCTAGTTGGAGAGCAAAGTTAGGTAAGGTATGGTCTAAATCACGTCCGGCCAGAATTTGGAAAAAGAAGATAAATGCGCCAATAAAACCAGAAGCACCTACACCCAGATAGATAAATTGGCGAAAGCCTCGATAGGGGGCTGCGGCTTCCGCTCTCAAACGGGCATACTGTTCAGGTTTGAGGCGATTGGGAAATTTTGCATCAGATTTTGGTTCTATCATAGGTAAGTAGTGCTATAATGTTTTACTGTGTATGCCGATGTAGCTCAGTGGTAGAGCAGCTGATTCGTAATCAGCAGGCCACGGGTTCAAATCCCGTTATCGGCTTGATCAAGAAAGGCAAGATTCAGATTCACAGAATGCTTTTAACAAAAGTATACAGTTAGCGATCGCTCCTAAATGGGCAATCTCATAACCATGAGTATTTTGAGTGGGAAAGGCTAGACAAGCCGCACGGGGAACATGACCAAATTTCATGGCGATGGAAGCATCACTACCAAAACCGCTAATAGTGGCTAATTGAATTGAAATATCGAGATTTTCTGCAACTTGGCGAATTTGTCCGTTTAAAGTTTCATCATAAATCCCATAACCATCTTGCGAAAGCAGGACTGGCTTTTCTCCATCTTCAATGGGATACTCACTAGAAAGGGGACAAATTTCTAAAGCAATTAAAGCATCTAAATGTTGTTTTTGAGTGAAATATAAAGCCCCAACTGCGCCGACTTCTTCTTTTGCTGAAGCGACTAAATATATATCCACAGGTGGATTTTTTACATTTTCTGCCAGAGCCAACAAAATAGCTACAGAGGCTTTATTATCTAAGGTATAACTGGCAATATAGTCTTTTAATTTAATTGGGCGTTTGCGGTGTTTACCGATGACCATTTTTGTACCTGGTCGCACTCCCGCAGAGGCTAATTCTTCTGTGGTTAGTTTGGTTTCAATCCAAGCATTTTCCCATTTGACGGCGGTGTCTTCCTGTTGGACTTTTTGGGGTGATTCATGGGAAACATGACGAGAACCAAAGCTGAGAATACCGCTAATAGTTTCTTTGTCACCGAGTAAATCAACAACACCTTCACCATAAACCCAAGGAAAAGCCCCGCCTAATTTACGGACTTCTACCCGGCCATTTTCACCGATAGATTTAACTATACCGCCGATTTCGTCTTTATGGGCAGTGATAGCGATCGCCCCTTGGTCACTTTTGCCGGGAATTTTGGCAATAATATTATCAGCGCGATCGCTCCAAACCTCCACACCCACAGCCGCAAATCGCTGTAACAAAAATTGATTTATTTCCCCTTCTGCACCACTAGGGGAATGATGTAACACTAATTCTTGAATAATGTTAAATAGCTGTTGGTAATTCCACATCAAGGCTAATATATTTTTAAGTATAAATTTAAGTATAAATTACGTTTACATATATTTGGGGCAAAATGCAAGTTACATCTAAGCCAAAACCAAACGCTCCTCAACTGCCAACCTTTACTTCTATTGCCGAAGAAAGATTACATCGCCAACAACGTCTAGCCGCAGCCTTCCGCTTGTTTTCCCGATTTGGGTTTGATGAAGGTGTGGCTGGCCATATTACCGCCCGTGACCCAGAATACCCTAATCAATTTTGGGTGAATCCCTTTGGAATGCACTTTGGTTTAATTAAAGTCAGCGACCTGATTTTAGTTAACCACGAAGGGGAAGTAATTTTAGGCGATCGTCCTGTGAATCGAGCCGCCTTTGCCATTCATTCCCAAATCCATGCAGCCCGCCCCGATGTAGTAGCTGCTGCTCATGCTCATTCCCTCTACGGAAAAAGCTGGTCTAGTCTTGGTCGTCTTCTTGATCCCCTC
>DATGXQ010000573.1:0-10682 GCA_035298905.1 Nostocaceae cyanobacterium
CCATACCCCATACCCCTTAATCCCTACTTACTACTTTTAATACCCGCTCTAGAACCTCCTGGTAGGCATTTTCGACGTTTCCCAAATCGCGGCGGAAGCGGTCTTTGTCCATTACCCGGCGGTTAGAATCTGTTTCTTTTGAGTCCCACAGACGGCAGGTGTCTGGGCTAATTTCATCTGCCAATAACAACTGCCCTTGGGAGTCCAAACCAAATTCCAGTTTAAAATCCACTAGGACAATGCCGCATCGCTGCCAAAAGTCTTTGAGGAAATTGTTGATTTGCAATGCTAGATGGGTAATGCTCTCAACTTGTTCCACAGTGGCTAACTCTAGCAATAGCAAGCGATCGCGTGTCAGCAATGGATCTCCTAGTTGATCATCTTTATAGTAAAACTCCACCAAAGGCGATTTGAGAACTGTACCCAGTGGTAAACCTGTTTGTTGACATAGACTCCCAGCTGCAATATTTCTCACCACCACTTCTAAGGGTAAAATTTTCACCGCTTTTACCCGCATCTGATGAGGAGATGGACTATCCAGATAGTGGGTTTTGATGCCTTGGGCTTCTAATTGTTGAAATAGATGGCTAGAAATGCTACAGTTAATCCTCCCCTTCCCTTCAATACTTCCTCGTTTTTGAGCATTAAAGGCAGTAGCATCATCTTTAAAATCAGCTAACAAGACTTGTGGATCGTCCGTAGTATAGAGTATTTTCGCTTTGCCTTCGTAGAGCTTTGAATTAACAGACATGTTGGTAGGTACAGTTCTTGGCAATGGTGGGCTTTTTCCTTTCAAGCTTCACCATTCTATCTTTGTTTTTCACCCTTGGCCATGCTGCCTATATTGGTCATCAGTTCAGAGGAGGCTTCAGTAATTTTATCTTTCGCTCTTAGCAGTTAACAGTTGGCTATCAGCTACATCTGTGAATAAATTGCGTAGTACTTCTGGTATTGCAGCTTTGCTTGGCATAGGGCTTGTATCCCTAGCTGATAGGTATTTCTCCATCTCAAGATTAATTTTGCGTTTACGGCTTATACTTTAAATTTAACTTGTTGTAATTTTTAGCAAATAAATTTTGCCATTATGTTAAAAAGTATATATTACTACTTTCTTAATTCTGATTTTGGTTGAAGTTAATGAGAAAGCATTTTACTTGGTAGATCAATAAGAGTATAAAATCGCTAATGGGAGGGTTAGTAAAATTATGGCTTTTCAGCAAAAGTAAGATTTTCATACAATAGAAACTTGCTAACAGACTACTTGTACAGTGCTTATGGTCGATTTTGTACTAGCTTTGAAAGAATTAATACTTGAATTATCTTGTTAGGTTCAAAATAGACCAATTACCTGAACACTCTAGCCTAATCAGAGTCTCAGGATTTGTTTGCTTCTAGTCAGACAAAATCATAGAGTAAGAGTAGCTAGTGATTCAGCTTCAAATAGTAAATGAGGATTAAATTTGAAGATATGGAGAGAGATATGATGAGCAAAGATGATTTTCTCTATCCGCGCGGTCGCTACTACGGTCATGTCAAACCAGAGAATATGGTGTTTAATGCCAATCTCCAAGAATTTGCCCAGCGAGTAAGTTATATTTGTAACTTGGAAACAGGCGGAAAAATAGAGCCAGAAGAAGCTTATAAACAAATTAGACTGTTGTGGAAAGATTTAAAGCGTTCAAAAAAACAGTTGCGGATTGGTGAAGACCCCTTTAAAAATGATGATTCTGATGCCTCAGAATAGTCAGTAATTGAAAATGAGAATGCATAATCGAAAATGGGGAAAGAGCTTCATAATTAGCTTTTTGCTGGGTAAGATGATTACCTAATTTTCTAGAGTCGAACAGTAGAATGTTACAGTAGTTTTGAGACTAAAATCTCAGAACGTTAGTCTGTAGCTGAAACGGAAATTTAGTAATCATTATCAACTACCTACTTTCGTCATATCAGGCTGAGAATTATTTAGCCATCATTGTCCAGACACCATCCCAAGATGCTGGCGGTGGTGTTTGTTGATAATTCCGGGCGCGTTCTAAATGGATATTTACGGCTATATCTGTGGGACATAGGCGTTTAGCAGCTTCAAAGCAAGCGATCGCTAAATTGAATTCACGTGATAAGTAGGCAGTACGTCCGGTGTGGTAATTAAACAAAAATTCTTCGGTTTTTTCATCTAGGGGGTGAGAACGTTCACCAATTAACTCATAGATATTAACCGCTTGATTTTTACCTTTAACACGGATTTTATCTAGCTGTCGCGTCCAAATGCGATCGCTGCACAAGTCATAAGTAAATTCGCTGATAATTATATCACAACCATATTCTTTAGTCACCCCCTCCAAGCGGGAACTTAAATTTACCCCATCACCAATGACTGTGTAGTCCATGCGTTTGTGAGAACCGATATTCCCAGAGACTACTTCCCCAGAACTAATACCAATCCCGATTCTAATTTGGGGTTGGGCTTGGATAATGCGGCGACGGTTAAATTCTGCTAAACGGTGACGCATATCTAAAGCTGACTGTATCGCCCGCCAAGCATGATTTTCTGTTAGGGGTAGAGGCGCACCAAATACTGCCATTAATGCATCACCAATAAACTTATCTAAGGTTCCTTCATGGTTAAATACTGCTTCTACCATCGTTTCAAAATATTGGTTTAGTAGCGATACCACTTCCGCCGCGCCTAAATTTTCTGTCAAAGTGGTATAGCCCCGGATATCAGAAAACAAGATAGTAACTTCCTTGCGCTCACCTACCATTAAAGAATCATCACCCAACGCCATCACTTGTTCAGCCACATGGGGGGTAAGGTAGCGATACATAGTAGTTTTGAGTCTTTTTTCCCGACTGATATCTTCCAATACCACTAAACCACCCCTGACTCCTCCTTCTGGGTTTGTCAGAGGGTTAACAGTCAGGTTTAAACTACGTTCTAGTTGTTTAATTTGGTTAATGTGCAGTAATTCTGATTGGGGGGTGAGGGGTTGATTCCAAGGGATAAAGATATCAGAATTGTAGCGATCGCGCAAAGCCAAAATTACATGCTGATTCCTTAATTCCGAACTTTTACCTTCATATAGCCCTACCAATAAAGTTTGTTCAGGAACATAATGCCTAGCTCCATATTTTAAACTATCTTCTAGGCGCATCTGCAAATTTTCAATTGGTACAACTTCCCAAACCCGTCTTCCCACTAAATGGTGTTCCCACAACAACTTATTATTTTTCCCATTTACCTCTTTAACTGGACAACCTAATAACTCTAAAGCTGCATCATTAATAGTAACAATCTGCCCATGCATATCAGTAGAAATTACCGCATCAGATAAACTTTGGAGAATATCTTTTTGATACTGTCTTTCTAACAATACATTTTCAAATAATCGGGCGTTTTCCAGAGCAATACCTGCTTGGATATTAAACGCCCGCATAAATTCTTCATCAGAAGATGTAAAACTACCTTGTTGTTTATTAATTAACTGTGTTACCCCAATTAACTCATTGGCAGAATTGAACACAGGTAAACATAAAATATTGCGAGTTAAATAACCAGTTTTTGCGTCTGTAGTAGGGTCAAAACGTGGGTCTTTATAAGCATCAGGAATATTGAGGGCATTACCTGTAGAAGCCACATAGCCAGCAATTCCCCGATTCGAGGGAATGCGAATTTCCATGAAACTTTTACCATCGGCCGCCGCTACTTTTGTCCACAGTTCCCCCATTTCTTTCCGATATAAAAATAGTGTACTCCGGTCAGCCTGCATTAAAATTCGGGCTTGTTCCATGACTATTTGCAAAGTGGCTTCTAAATCTAAACTTTGCCCTAAAGTTTGGGTAGCTCTTAATAAAGCCGTTGCCCCTCGCTGATTTCGAGCAGCCACATAAAAAGATTGACAACTTTCTAAAATAATGCCAATGGAAGCAGCAAAATCTTTAAATCTCGATTCATCATCTTGATTAAATGGAATATCTCCCGCTTTATTTACCAGTTGCACTACTGCCACAATTTGGTTTTTACTGCTGACAACTGGCATACATAAAATATTGTGGATTTTATAGCCCATTTGTTTTTCTAATTCTGGGCTAAACAGGGGATGGGAAGAAGTTTCAGAGATATTTAAACATTTACCGGTACTAGCCACATGTCCAGGCATCCCTACAGTAATAGGAATACGAATTTCTAGAAATCTTTGCCCATTATCTTGGGGAACTTTTGACCATAATTGATTTTTGTCTTTATCAACTAAGAAAATAGCTGTATGTTCAGCTTGGAGAATTTGCCCAATTTTCAGAGTAATAGCTTCTAATACTTTCTCCAACATTGTTTCTAGAGCTTCATTATTGATTAAATCAATTGCTCTCAGAAATTGTTGAAATTCAGCCGTGATGAAATCCAGTAAACACACAAATTCGTTAACAGAGAGTTCTGTAACGCGATCGAGGAGATGTTGAGTGTGGCTAACTTGTGTTAATTCAGATAACGTAGCCAAGACGCTACCAGGGTTAGGGAGTGTCATGGGAATTTTAAAATTTAGATTTTAGCGATTTTGTCATAGATAATTTCATTGTAAATTTAGTACTTCCCGCAGTTTAGACTGGGGAGTTCCCAGCCTAAAAGTGAGGAATCTAAATAACTTTAGTCACCTCCTGAGCAGAGACTACTTTGTGATAGTAGTCCTGTAGCTGGCGTGTAGCAGCTGCCCAGCCCCATTTTTCTGCTTCTTTGCGGGCGTTTTGACGAATTGTAGCTCTTTCCTGTTGTTGTTGTAACAAGCGTAGAGTAGCATTAATAGCTGGCTGAATGTCAGATGTTGGCTCAAATAAATAACCATTAACTCCATCTGTGACAATATCAGGAATTCCCCCAGAACGAGCTGCAACCACTGGACAACCGGCGGCCATTGCTTCTAACAGAACTAATCCCAGTGTTTCTGTCCGGGAGGGAAAAATAAAAGCGTCAGCACTGGCAAAAGCCGCAGCTAATTCTTCACCAATCAGATAGCCAACAAAATTAGTATTTGTCCCAGCAAAGTGTTTTTCTAAATTTGCCCGGTGGGGACCATCACCGACTAGGGCTAATCGAGCTTCGGGAATGGCTGTTAAAATCGGTTTGATGCGTTCAATTTCCTTTTCAGCTGATAGTCGTCCGACATAAAGCAGTAAGGGGCTATCTGGGTGATTTTGGGAAAGACGCGATCGCATTTCCTCACTAGCCCGGTCTGGGTGAAATAATTCTGTATCTACACCCCTTTGCCACAAATCTACTCGCTCAATGCCATGATTAGTTAATTCTGTCATCATCGCCGTTGACGTACACAGATTTAACAAGGCTTGATTATGGCCTGCTTTTAATAATTCCCATAGCAAACCCTCTAACATCCCCAAGCCGTAATGTTGGAGATACTGCGGTAAATGGGTATGATAAGAGGCCACTAAAGGTAGTTTCAACACCTTACTGTAAAAAATTCCAGCTAACCCCAAAACGGCTGGATTCACCACATGAATTAATTCTGGCTGAAACTGTTCTAAGGCATGGCCGATCGCCGGGCGAGGAAGCGCCATTTTTAACTCTGGATACAGAGGTAAGGGAAAGCCACTAACGCCGTAAACTTTCGCTCCTTTATATTCAGTTATCCCACCATCAGGGGATACCACTAACACTTGATTTCCATTACGTTGTAGATGGTCAACAGTATGGCTGAGGCGTGTAACAATGCCGTCAACCTTGGGCAAAAAGGTTTCGGTGAATAGGGCTATTCTCATACAAAACTATTCAGGAAAGGCAGATAATCCCAGCTTTTGTTGAATTTCGGTATCTACAACAGAGTAAACCTTCTCCTGTGGTGTAATCAATTCCATACAGTGAGATTTAAGGTTTTGTCGTTGCTGGTGGACAAATTCTGAGATATCTTCAATAGCCACAATCCAATCCCTTGCGTATTGTGCCAGAATGTGACCACGCAAACCTAACTGAATGGCTCGCCGTTCTAGTAACGATACATCATCCATAAAAAGTTGGTTTTAATCCAACTCATGCGGTTACATTTAAACTCACCACCAAAATAGCCATGAGTGGCGGCAAAATCACCAATAGCCGGACGATAAGCTTGATATACAACAATTGACTGGTCATCATATTGCGCGAGAATATGACGACCAGTTCTAGGCCAGCGACTAACTTGATTGAGATAGAGTTCTGTAACTAGCCGCACTGTAAACTTTAATTTCTATGCCAAGAGACTTTAGGTAGAATTTCCTTAAAGTCTACTCGCTTTTGATACTTGATAGCAAAGTTTAACAGTGAATCAAGCAGAGAATCCGAGAGATAGTGAGGCTGTAAACCTAAATCTAGCAGTTTGGTGTTTTTAGCATTGAAGTAATGTTCTTCTTTTTCTACTCTGGGGTTATCAATATGATTGATGTCTACATTTAGCCCCAGCGCATTACCAGCTTTTTTCACCATTAGAGCTAAATCTCCGACGCTGAATTGTTCGGTAAATTGGTTAAAGACACGGAATTCTCCGGCTTCAGCAGGATTAGCGATCGCTAATTCAATACAGCGTACCGTATCCCGAATATCCAAAAAGCCTCTTGTTTGTCCACCTTTACCGTAAACAGTCAGGGGATGTCCTACTGCGGCTTGAATACAGAAGCGATTTAAGGCTGTACCAAATACACCATCATAATCAAGGCGGTTAATCAGTAGTTCATCCATGCCTGTTTCTTCAGTCAGGACACCATAAACCACACCTTGATTTAAGTCAGTGGCTCGCAGTCCCCAAATCCGACAAGCAAAGTGAATATTATGGCTATCATGTACCTTGCTCAAATGGTACATAGAACCAGGCTGTTTAGGATAGGGGAGGGTATCTTTACGGCCGTTGTGTTCAATGGTGATATATCCCTCTTCAATATCAATATTGGGAGTACCATATTCACCCATAGTTCCCAACTTGACTAAATGACAGTTTGGGAAGTCCTCCCGCATTGCATACAACAGATTTAAAGTACCAACTACATTATTGACCTGAGTCAGAACTGCATGTTCACGGTCAATCATGGAAAATGGTGCTGAACGCTGTTCACCGAAATGCACCAAAGCATCAGGCTGGAATTGGTGTAAAGCTTTGTGCAGAAAACTGTAGTTTGTAATATCACCAACGAACAGGTCAATAGATTTACCAGTTAAATCTTTCCAGCGTTGGATACGTTGCTGAATTGGGGCGATCGGCGTGAGAGTTTCGACACCTAGTTCATTATCCCAGTGCCGACGCACCAAACTATCTAGAATTCCAACTTCATAACCTCGATTAGAAAGATAAAGTGCGGTTGCCCAACCGCAATATCCATCGCCACCAATAACCAGGACTTTCATTGTTACAAGTTTTTTACTCGCTGATAGCTAAATCTATCAGGTTTATGTCCCCTCTTAATCATCATTATGGTGGAGAGATGAGAAGAATGAGGGCGGTAGGAGCAGAAGGAGCAGGGGGACGGGAGACCCCCGTTGTAGCAACTGGCGTGGGCAGGGGGTAAATAATGAACAACTAACAGCTGACTACTGACTACTGTCTAATTTTGTATGCCTGAGCAATGTAATAAAACATTCTATAGTTGCTGGCAAATTCTTGGCTATTGCTTTGCCCTTGCCAGTAATATTTTACTTTACCCTGATTAATTGTTAATTTCATTACATTTATGTTCTGTTCAACTTCTACAACTAACACCCCAGAAATACCTTGAACAGTTTGAAAATTGGGCTTTATTTGCTCTCCATTCTGTGTCTCTGAAGTATGTGATTCAAGTAAACTTTTACTTGCCCAAGACCGAATTTTTACGCTTTTATTTTGTGGGGAAACCAACTCCACTCCATCCTGATTTTCTGGACTGGCTAGAGTAGTCCAATTGCTAGGATAGGGAAATTGAAAACCATAACGGGAATTTGTGTAAGTCTTCCAATTTATGTCTGATGGTTGAAAAAAATTAGCGCTACACCCCCAAAGAGCGATCGCACTACCAATACCAGAAGCGAATATCACGATTTTTCGCCGCCAATTACAGCTTTTGACCGCAGTCATAAACATGATAAACACCTGTGCTGAATTTGTGTTGCATCCCTCAGTATTCCCAATCCATAACTCTAAATCTCAAGTTGGGGAGATGAGGGAAACGGTGTTCGCGTAGCGTCTGTGCAAGGAGAGGAGAGAAAGAAGAGAGGGGAGAGGGCAGACACGGGGAGGGGAGAGGGGGGAGGGGAGAATCTTCTTTTTTCTCCGCGTCCCCGCGTCTCTTCTGCCCCCCTGCCCTTAATGTAAACAAATGTAACGAAATAGCCGTCAAAACGGCTAACCATATTGACAAGGAATAAAGAAATCGATAACGTTAAATACATACCCGGGTAAGACCGTTTAAAGAATTATGCAACCTAAGCAAAAAGTTACTTTGTATTTGTCGCCAGAACTGCACAGAAAACTGAAGATTCGATCGGCTGTTGACTCAGAGCCAATGTCAGATTTAGCTGAACGGGCGCTGAACTTCTACTTAACAAATTCCGAGTTAGTAGAAGAGATAGAAGGGTCTTCTTATGGGCGGACTCATCGAGTTTATTCTTGCCCAACCTGTGAAAGCTCTTTGGTACTGCGTGATGGGGAACTACTGGCTTTGGGTAATCAGCCGGGAGTGATTGGCCAAGACCATCTACCCATTGACGAAATTGAACAAGACAAAACCCATCCCAAGGGTGAGGAAGAACTAGTTCCTTGCTAGATAGGAATGATGAATGGATCATTCACGTTCCCTGGTCTTTAAGTTGTCTTTACTAACAGTGAAGGCTGTACTGCACTCTATAAGGTCTCAAGTAGGTCGATAGTATGAAAGAAGAGCTAAATATCCTCGTACAAGCTCAATACCCTTTAATCTACCTTGTGACCTCCGAGGAAGAGCGGGCTGAGCAAGCAATCTATACCATCGCTCAACTATTAAAGCCCCAGCGCAGAGTCTACGTTTGGACAGTTACCCACGGTATAGTGGAGTACGGTCAACCCCGGAATGTCACTCAACACAACACTGTTTCACCAGAAGCAGCGATCGAGTGGATTATTCGCCAAAAAGAACCCGGTATATTTATTCTTAAAGATTTACATCCGTTTATTGATGCGCCTCCAACAACCAGATCGCTGCGGGACGCGATCGCCTCTTTCAAGGGAATGCAAAAAAACATCATTTTGATGTCGCCAGTACAGCAAGTACCCATTGAATTGGAAAAAGAGGTTGTGGTTCTTGACTTTCAACTGCCTGATATGAATGAGTTAAACAAAGTGTTAACTCATCATCTAGAGCAGTATCGCGGCCGGAGATTGACCACAGAAGCCAGAGAAAAACTTCTCAGAGCAGCTTTAGGATTAACTAAAGATGAAGCTGAGAAAGTATACCGCAAGGCACAGGTAACTACCAGCCGTCTGACAGAAAGTGAAGTAGATATAGTTCTATCAGAGAAGAAGCAGCTAATTCGGCGGAATGGTATCCTAGAATATATTGAAGAGGACGAAACCATTGACGCTGTAGGCGGCTTAGAAGAGTTGAAAAAATGGTTGAAGCAACGCTCCAACGCCTTTACCGAAAGAGCAAGGGAGTATGGTTTACCCCAACCTAAAGGGATGTTAATTCTAGGAGTTCCTGGTTGTGGTAAGTCATTAATTGCCAAAACAACTTCTCGACTCTGGGGTTTGCCCATCCTCCGGTTAGACATGGGGCGAGTTTACGACGGCTCAATGGTGGGTCGAAGTGAAGCAAATTTACGGAATGCCCTCAAAACAGCAGAATCGATTTCTCCAACAATTCTGTTTATTGACGAGTTAGATAAATCCTTCGCTGGAAGCGCAGGTTCTGGCGATTCCGATGGAGGTACTTCCAGTAGAATATTTGGGTCTTTCCTCACCTGGATGCAAGAAAAGAAATCTCCTGTGTTTGTGATGGCAACTGCTAACCGTGTAGAACGATTGCCGGGAGAGTTTTTGAGGAAAGGTAGATTTGATGAGATTTTCTTTGTAGATTTGCCGACACCAGAAGAAAGGCGAGATATTTTCCAGATTCACCTGACTAAACGCCGGGAAGATATTACCCGCTTTGATTTAGAGCAACTGGCAAAGATGTCAGATGGTTTTTCTGGAGCAGAAATTGAACAAGCGATCGTTGCGGCAATGTATGAAGCTTTTGCCCAAGATCGGGAGTTCACACAACTAGATATTATTGCGGCATTAAAGGCAACACTGCCACTGTCACGGACGATGCAAGAACAAGTCACAGCCTTGAGAGATTGGGCTAGACAGCGTGCCAGACCCGCCGCCTCCTCGATCGCTGAATATCAGCGTATGGAGTTCTAAAAGCTTTCCCTTGTTAACCCCAAGGGCAAAGGCTAGCTAAACCCAGCTAGCAGTTAGGAAAAAAGCCGCATCCCATTAAGAGCGGCTACACTGAAAACAAAACCGTTGTCGTTTTTCTCAATCTTCTCTTTGGAGGAAACCCAAATGTCTCACTTTAGCACTCTTCGCACCAAAATCACCGATGCAGAAATCCTCAAGTCTTCTTTACGCGACTTAGGAATCAGCGTTAAGACCGAAGCAGATGTTCGTGGTTATAACGGTCAACGTGTACGTGCTGACATCGTTGCTGTTTTGGAA